>CAJPFL010000234.1 GCA_905339315.1 Rhodocyclaceae bacterium | reverse complement strand
CTTGCCGATGACGTCGCCGACGACGCGCGCGCTCTTCACCGGCTTGGCGCCGGCCTTCAGGCCCATCTCGTGCATGGCGTAGAGGATGCGCCGCTGCACCGGCTTCTGGCCGTCCTCGACGTGCGGCAGGGCGCGGCCGGTGACCACGCTCATGGCATAGGTGAGGTAGGCGCGCTCGGCGTAGAGATCGAGCGGCAGGGCGTCGTCGGGCAGCGCGTTGGGCGCCGGCGGCGGCGCAGTAGGTGGCAGTTGCGCCGTGCCGCCATGGCTGACTTTTGCGTCGTCGAACAGGTCAGGCGTGCCGTTGCTCATACATCCGCTTCCACGAGATTGCCGTTCTCTTCCATCCAGCTGCGGCGGCCGGCGGATTCGCCCTTGGCCATCAGCAGGGTGAACATCCTCTGCGTCGCTTCCTCCGCGCCTTCGCGCAGGATCACCGGCAGTACCCGCCGCGTCGCCGGATCCATGGTGGTCTCGCGCAGCTGCTCGGGGTTCATCTCGCCGAGGCCCTTGAAGCGGCCGACCTCGACGGCGTCGGGATTGACGCCCTCCTTCCTCAGGCGGTCGCGGATCGCCTCCAGCTCGCCTTCGTCGAGCGCATACAGGCGCTTCGCCGGGCGCTTCCTGCCCGAGGCCGGCACGTCGACGCGATACAGCGGCGGCATGGCGACGTAGACATGGCCGCGCGCGATCAGCTTCGGGAAGTGCCGGTAGAACAGCGTCAGCAGCAGCGTCTGGATGTGGGCGCCGTCGACGTCGGCATCGGACATGATGACGGCCTTGCCGTAGCGCAGGCGGTCGAGCACGCTGTCCGGCGCATCGGCCGGGTGCGGATCGACGCCGAGGGCCACGGCGATGTCGTGGATCTCGGCATTGGCGAAGAGGCGGTCGGCGTCGACCTCGAAGGCGTTGAGTACCTTGCCGCGCAGCGGCAGGATGGCCTGCGTCTCCTTGTTGCGCGCCATCTTCGCCGAGCCGCCGGCGGAATCGCCCTCGACCAGGAACAGCTCGTTCTCGGCGAGGGTCTCGCTCTCGCAGTCGGAGAGCTTGCCCGGCAGCACGGCGACGCCGGAGGATTTCTTCTTCTCCACCTTCTGCGCCGTGCGCAGCCGCGCCTCGGCCTGCCTGATCGCCAGCTGGGCGATGGCCTTGCCCGCCTCGACGTGGTTGTTGAGCCAGATCTCGAGCGGGTCGCGGATCATGGTCGACACCAGCTTGACGGCCTCGCGCGAATTGAGCTTCTCCTTGACCTGCCCCTGGAACTGCGGGTCGAGGATGCGCGCCGAGAGGATGAAGCTCATGCGGCCGCAGACGTCCTCCTGCTGCAGCTTGATGCCGCGCGGCAGCAGGGCGTGGTGCTCGATGAAGGACTTCACCGCATCGAAGGTGCCGGCGCGCAGGCCGGATTCGTGCGTGCCGCCGAGTGCGGTCGGAATCAGGTTCACGTAGGACTCGGCGCACACCGGCTCGGCGAACCAGCCCAGCGCCCAGCCGGCGCCCTCGCCCTCGGCGAAGGTCTCGTCGTCGGCTGCGGCAAATTTCTCGCCGGTGTAGACGGGCGACACGGCGTCGATGCCGGCGCCGGCTTCCTCCAGGTAGCCCTGCAGGCCGAGGGGATAGCGCCAGGTCCGGGACGCCTCGCCCAGTTCGCTCTGCAGCGTCACCGTGAGCCCTGGCAGCAGCACGGCCTTGGAGCGCAGCAGGCGCTCCAGTTCGGCGACCGGCAGGCGGGCGGTGTCGAAGTATTTCGGATCGGGCCAGGCGCGCACGCGCGTGCCGCTCTGGCGGCCGCAGGCCTCGCCCGTTTCAAGCTCGGAAACCTTCTCGCCGTTTTCGGAAAAGACGACGTTGTGGATGCGGCCGTCGCGCCGCACTTCAACCTCGACGCGCGTCGACAGCGCGTTGGTGACGGCGACGCCGACGCCATGCAGGCCGCCGGAGAAGGCATACGCGGACTGTCCGGATTTCTTGTCGAACTTGCCGCCGGCGTGCAGGCGCGTGAACGCCAGCACCACCACCGGCACCTGCTCCTCGGGATGCGGGCCGACCGGGATGCCGCGGCCGTCGTCCGCGACCGTCACCGAGCCGTCCCGGTGCAGCGTGACATGGATGTGCTTCGCAAAGCCGGCCAGCGCCTCGTCGGCGGCGTTGTCGATGACTTCCTGGATGACGTGCATCGGCGAGTCGGTGCGGGTGTACATCCCGGGCCGCTCTCGCACCGGCTCCAGCCCCTTCAGCACGCGGAAGGAGGATTCGTCGTAGGCGGAAACTTTGTTGTTCATCGAATGCTTATCATGACCCAGTCGCAAGGCAGGCATCATGCCGCCACCGCGGGCTCATGGCATGCGCCAGGAGCACGGCAGGGCATTTTAACGGAAGGGAGTTGGGGTGGACGACGGGACTCGAACCCGCGACAACTGGAATCACAATCCAGGACTCTACCAACTGAGCTACGTCCACCACTGAAGCCTGGGGCTGGCGCGCCCGACAGGACTCGAACCTGTAACCGCCGGCTTAGAAGGCCGGTGCTCTATCCGGTTGAGCTACGGGCGCCTGTCGATAAATCACGCCACTTCTGGTCGGGGTGAGAGGATTCGAACCTCCGACATCCTGGTCCCAAACCAGGCGCGCTACCGGGCTGCGCTACACCCCGAAGACGCGGCATTCTACTCGGGCACCCCCCATAGGTCAATCGAATCAACAGGCTCCGAATTACTGCTTGCGACCCCTCGGCATTTCTGATATTAAAGCGGCTTTTCCCGAGAATCCGGGTCCGGAAAAATGGCTGAAGACATCCTCCACAAGCAGTTCCCGCCCTATGTCGCCAAGAAGGGCGAGGAGTACATGAACAACAAGCAGCTCAAGCACTTCCGCGTCATTCTGGAGACGCTGAAGGAAGAGCTTCTGCAGGACATCGAGCGCACGGTGCATACCATGCAGGACGAGGCCACCGTCTTCGCCGATCCCAACGACCGCGCCAGCCAGGAATCAGACATTGCACTGGAACTGCGCAACCGCGACCGCGAGCGCAAGCTGATCAAGAAGGTCGATGAGGCCCTCGGCCGCATCGAGAACGGCGAGTACGGCTATTGCAATTCCTGCGGCGTCGAGATCGGCCTGAAGCGCCTGGAAGCCCGCCCCACCGCCACCCTCTGCATCGACTGCAAGACGCTGGAAGAGCTTAGAGAGAAACAAGTAGCCAAGTAATCCCTGTGGGAGCGCCCTACCGGGCGCGATCGCGGGCGGTAGCCCGCTCCCACAAACAAAAAAGGACGCCGAGGCGTCCTTTTTTGTTGCCCGAAGGCGCTTACTCCTGCGCAGGAGCCGGCGCCGCTTCCGCGGCCGCCTTCATGGACAGGCGCACGCGGCCCTTCTCGTCGGCTTCCAGCACCTTGACGCGCACCGCCTGGCCTTCCTTGAGGTAGTCGGAGACCTGGTTGACGCGCTCGTTGGCGATCTGCGAGATGTGCAGCAGGCCGTCCTTGCCCGGCAGGATCTGCACGATGGCGCCGAAGTCCAGCAGGCGCAGCACGGTGCCTTCATAAACCCTGCCGACCTCGACCTCGGCGGTGATGTCCTCGATGCGCTTCTTCGCCATGGCGCCGGCCTCGGCGCTGACGGAGGCGATGGTCACGGTGCCGTCGTCGTTGATGTCGATGACGGCCCCCGTCTCCTCGGTCAGGGCGCGAATCACGGAACCGCCCTTGCCGATCACGTCGCGGATCTTCTCGGGATTGATCTTCATGGTGATGAGGCGCGGCGCGTAGGTGGAGATCTCGCTCGGCGCGTTCATCGACTGCTTCATCAGGCCGAGGATGTGCATGCGGGCCTCGTTGGCCTGCGACAGGGCGACTTGCATGATCTCCTTGGTGATGCCCTGGATCTTGATGTCCATCTGCAGGGCGGTGATGCCGTTGTCGGTACCGGCCACCTTGAAGTCCATGTCGCCGAGGTGGTCCTCGTCGCCGAGGATGTCGGTCAGCACGGCGAAGCGGTTGCCTTCCTTGATCAGGCCCATGGCGATGCCGGCCACATGGGCTTTCAAGGGCACGCCGGCATCCATCAGCGCCAGCGAGCCGCCGCAGACGGAGGCCATGGAACTGGAGCCGTTCGACTCGGTGATTTCGGAGACGACGCGCATGGTGTAGCTGAACTCCTCGGGAGACGGCAGCACCGCCAGCAGGGCGCGCTTGGCCAGGCGGCCGTGGCCGATTTCGCGGCGCTTCGGCGTACCGACGCGTCCCGCCTCGCCGGTGGCGAAGGGCGGCATGTTGTAGTGAAGCATGAAGCGGTCACGCGACTCGCCCTGCAGTGCGTCGATGATCTGCTCGTCGCGGCCGGTGCCCAGCGTGGCCACCACCAGCGCCTGCGTTTCGCCGCGGGTGAACAGCGAGGAGCCGTGGGTGCGCGGCAGCACGCCGTGGCGGATCGCGATCGGGCGCACGGTACGCGTGTCGCGGCCGTCGATGCGCGGCTCGCCGTCGAGAATCTGGTTGCGCACGATCTTCGCTTCCATGTCGAAGAAGATGTTCTTGACGTGGTTGATCTCGTTCGGGCTGAGCGGGCTTGCCGCAGCCTGGGAAACGGCTTCGATGACGCGCTTGCGCAATTCGCCGACCTTCTGCATGCGCAGCTGCTTCTGCGTGAGCTTGTAGGCGTCGCGCAATTCGGCCTCGGCCAGTTCGGACACCCTGGCGATCAGCGCCTCGTCCTTCGCCGGCGGCTGCCAGTCCCACTCGGGCTTGCCGGCGACTTCAACCAGTTCGTTGATGGCGTTGATGGCCGCCCGCATCTGTTCGTGGCCGAAGACCACGGCGCCGAGCATGACGTCCTCGGACAGTTCCTGCGCCTCGGATTCAACCATCAGCACGGCGGATTCGGTACCGGCAACCACCAGATTGAGCTGGCTGTCCTTGAGTTCGGAGATCGTCGGGCACAGGACGTACTGGCCGTTGATGTAGCCGACGCGGGCGGCGCCGATCGGGCCGTTGAAGGGAATGCCGGAAATCGACAGGGCGGCCGAGACGCCGATCATGGCCGGGATGTCGGGATCGATCTCGGGGTTGCTCGACAGCACGGTGACGATCACCTGCACGTCGTTGTAGAGGCCATCCGGGAAGAGCGGGCGGATCGGGCGGTCGATCAGGCGGCAGGTGAGGATCTCCTTCTCGGAGGGGCGGCCTTCGCGCTTGAAGAAGCCGCCGGGAATGCGGCCGGCGGCGTAGACCTTCTCCATGTAATCGACGGTCAGCGGGAAGAAGTCCTGGCCGGGCTTCGGTTCCTTGGCGGCGACGACGGTGGCGAGCACCACGGTCTCGTCCATGTTGACCATGACGGCGCCGTGGGCCTGGCGCGCGATCTCGCCGGTTTCCAGCGTGACGGTGTGCGCACCGTAGGCAAAGCTTTTCTTGGTAGCAGTAAGCAAGGGACTATCCTTTCAATCAGCAGGAGGCGGACACAGCCGCCCCGTAAACGACAAAGCCGGCGCGCCCGAATCGGGCATCGCCGGCATATCCGCAATGGAGCGGGGCACGTGCAACCCGCCGCGTTACTTGCGCAGGCCGAGGCGCTCGATCAGCGCCCGATAGCTGTCGGCATTCGTGCGCTTGAGGTAATCGAGCAGCTTGCGGCGCTGGCTCACCATGCGCAGCAAGCCGCGGCGCGAATGGTGATCCTTGACGTGTTCCTTGAAGTGACCGGTGAGGTCGTTGATGCGGTTGGTCAGCAGCGCGATCTGCACTTCGGGCGAGCCGGTGTCGCCTTGCGCACGCTGGAAATCGGCCACGACTTTGGCCTTGTCGGCGGTGGTAAATGCCATTTGGATTTTCTCTCAAACACAGTTGGAAAAAGGTGCCGCCCCGGTTTGATAGAGCACTGCACCCCACGGAATTCATTCGGCTGAGGAATGAAGGCGCATATCATACCCGAACCCCCCTCTTCCGGCAACAGAAACGGGCATCAGGCCCGAAAGCCGGCCTGCTGCTGCCAGCGCAGGGCGGCGCCGATCGCCGCAACGCTGTCCAGCTCGCGCACGCGGCAGTAGAGCGCCTCCGCTCCGGCGTAGTTCCGCCGCAGCAGGCCAAGCCACTGCTTGAGGCGACCCGGCGCGTGACGCGCTTCCAGCTTGGCCAGCACCTGCCCCCAGAAATCGGCGATGAGCGACTGCAGTTCCCGCCAGTCCGCCGCCTCCGGCGCCTCGGCGCGTGCGCCGCGAATGCGCTCCACGAGCAGGGGATCGGCGACCGCGCCGCGGCCCAGCATCACGTCCTTGCAGCCGGTCGCGGCGCGGATGGCGCGCCAGCCGGCGACGCTCCACACCTCGCCGTTGGCGATCACCGGCAGCGCCACCGCCTCGCGGATGCGCGCCACCCACTCCCAGCGCACCTGCGGCCGGTAGCCGTCGCTTCGGGTGCGGGCATGCACCACCAGCTCCTGTGCGCCGCCGGCTTCCAGCGCCCGCGCACAGTCGAGCGCGCGTGCCGTGTCCTCGATGCCGAGGCGCATCTTGGCGCTGACAGTCAGTCCCGGCGGCACGGCGGCGCGCACAGCGGCGGCGATGCGATGCAGCAGCTCCGGCTCGTCGAGCAGCGCCGCGCCGCCGCGGTGGCGGTTCACCAGCGGCGCCGGGCAGCCGAAGTTGAGGTCGATGCCGGCAGGCCCCAGCCCGGCCAGGCGCGCGGCATTCTCCGCCAGGCAGACGGGGTCGGAGCCCATCAGCTGCACCCGCACCGGCGTGCCGGCGGCAGTGCGCGCCCCCGCCAGCAGTTCCGGGCTGACGCGGGTGAAGCTCTTCCGCGGCAGCGTCGTGCCGGTGACGCGCACGAACTCGGTGACGCACCAGTCGTAGCGCCCGGCGCGCGTCAGCACGCCGCGCAG
>CAJPFL010000233.1 GCA_905339315.1 Rhodocyclaceae bacterium | reverse complement strand
CGGCAACGCCGGCCCAGTCGGCCACGGAAACGAGGAAGGCGAGGCCGTAATGGATGTCCTCGGTCATGTAGCGGTGTTCGGTGAGCACGATGTGCTCGCGCCAGTCGCCGCTGTCGGTGAGGCGCTGGTGCGCGTCGCCGTACATCCAGCGGTCGCTCTCGTAGTGGTCGCGCAGCGGGAAATGCTCGCCGGTGTAGCCGAGCGCGACGCGGATCGCCATGCGTTCTTCGTCGAGCGCGTTGGTGACGCGGCGGATGGATGGTTGCGTGCCCTCGTTGTGGATGTCCCAGCGCTCGAAATGCTCCAGCGGGCCGGCATTCATCAGGATCAGCGGCGGGTGGATGATGGGGCCGGCATTCATCAGCGCGCCGGCCAGCGCATCCTCGATCGGCTCGACAGCGGGGAAGGCGGCGCACAACACGGCGAAGGCCTGCGCCGCCTTGTCGGCGGGAAATACGCCGGTGGGCAGGCGCACGGCGCGCATGGTGATGGCAACTTCCGCGCCGTGCAGGCGCGTCAGCCAGGGCAGCGTGCCGGTTTCGGCGAAGGCGACCTCGGCCGTGCAGCCGGCGCGGCGCAGGGTCTGCATCATGGCCACGCTGCCGAAAGTTCCCGGCGGCAGGAAGATCACCTGGCCGTCGGCCAGGTGCGGTGCCAGCGCGCGGGCGATGTCCTCCTGGGCAAAGGCGGGTGTGGGGATCAGGATCAATTCGGCATCGCGCACCGCGGCGCCGAGCTCGGCCGTGACCATGGCGATCGCCGCCTCACGGCGGCCGGCGATGTCCTTCAGCATCAGCTTGCGCGTCGTCGCCAGCTCGCCGAAGCGCGCGGCATCGCGGCGCCAGAATCGGACCTCGTGGCCCTGGTCGGAAAGGTCAGCGGCGGCGGCATGCGAACCGTTGCCGCCGCCGAGTACGGCTATGCGCATGCGCACGTCCCAGGAATCAGCGGGGTACCAGCGCCGACTTTCATCCCGCCCCCAGCATCCAGTTCGGCAGACCGGTCACGGTGGCCGGGAACACCCACATTATCAGGATGCACAGCACGAACGAGACCATGAAATAAAACACGCCGCGGAAGATGGTGTGGATCGGCACTTCCGGCGCGAGACCATGCACGATGAAGACGTTGACTCCCACCGGCGGCGTCACCGCGCCCATGGTGGTGACGATGGTCAGGATCACGGTGAACCAGACCGGGTCGTAACCCAGCGCGACGCCGAGCGGGAAGAAGATCGGGGTGGTCACCACCAGGAAGCCGAGCGCGTCCATCAGCATGCCGCCGATGATGTAGATGCCGAGCACCACCAGCAGGATGACGAAGGGCGCCACCGGCAGCGTGGCGGCCCACTCGGCCAGCTCGAAGGGCAGGCGCGAGACGGTAAGGAAGCGGCCGAAGAGCACGGCGCCGGCGATCAGCAGCACCACCATTGCCGAGATGCGCACACTCTCGACGATGGAGAGGACGATGCCCTTGAAGTCGAGGCTGCGCTGGAGCAGGCCGATCGCCAGCGCGCCGAAGGCGCCCGCCGCACCGGCCTCGGTGGGCGTGAACCAGCCCATGTAAAGACCGCCGATGACCAGGCCGAACAGCAGCAACGCCTCGATCACGCCGGTGAGCGCGCGGATTTTCTCGCCCCAGGTGGTCTGCGGCCCCAGCGGACCCAGCGCCGGATTGCGCTTGCACATCCAGAAGATGGTAGCGAGGAACAGCGCAGTCAGGATCAGGCCCGGCACCACGGCGGCGACGAACAGGCGCAGCAGCGACTGCTCGGTCTGCACCGCGATGACGATCAGCACCACGCTGGGCGGAATCACCACGCCGAGCGTGCCACCGACGGCGATGGCGCCGGTGGACAGCGCCGGGTCGTAGCCGTAGCGGCGCATCTCGGGCATGGCGATGGTGCCCATGGTGGCGGTGGTCGCTGAATTCGAGCCACAGATCGCCGAGAAGCCTGCGCTGGCGGCAATCGTCGTGCCGGCCAGGCCGCCGGGCAGGCGCCCGACCCATTTGTAGGCGGCATCGTAGAGCCGCTCGGTGGTGCCGGCGCGATAGGCGAACTGGCCCATCAGCACGAACAGCGGAATCACCGATAGGCCGTAGGAGGAGAACTGCTCCCAGATGTTGGTCGCCAGCAGGTGGGTGGCGGCGCCAGGCGTCAACAGGTAGGCGTTGCCGAGCACCCCGGCGGCGAGCATGGTGAAGGAGATCGGCATGCCGAGCAGCATCAGCAGGGCCATCAGGGCGAGGCCGATCACGGCGACGAGGGTCGGGTCCATCTCAGTTTCTCAACGCGGCGCCGAGCGCGCCCAGCGAGCGCAGCAGGTCGACCAGCAGCGCCAGTGCCAGTCCGAAGCAGCCAAGCCCAACGACATACACCCACGGGTAGACGATGACGCGCAGGGTCTCCGACATCGAGCCGGTTTCGTGCAGGGTGCGGCCGTAGCGCAGGACGTAGAAGGCGGTGACGGCGAACAGCGCCAGGGACAGCACCGCCATCGCCGCCTCGACCAGCGCGCGGTTGCGATGGCCAAGTTTGACCACGAACAGTTCCATCGCGACGTGGCCCCTGTGGCGCTGCACCGTGCCGAGGGCCAGCGCCATCGCCGCCGCCGACATCCAGCCGATCACCTCGTAGGAGCCGGCGATGGTGACGCCGAAGCCGCGCGCCACCATGTCCGCCACCGAGAACAGCATCATCGCGCCGAGCACCGCCGCCGCACCCCAGGCCAGGCCTTCGTTGAGCCAGCGGCTCGCCCGGTCGAGGCCATGGATCAGCCCGCCGGGCGCCGCCGCAGCGTCTGCCTGCGCTTGGTCCGCCATCACTTCTTGGCGAACTGTGGCGCCAGCTCGTGCAGGCGCTTCAGATACGCTGCGGCCGGCAGGCCCTTGCCGCTCATCTCCTTGACCCATTCCTCTTCCATCGGCTTGAGCTTGGCGTCCCAGCGCGCCCTCTCGTCGGCGGCCAGCGACACCACCTGCAGCTTGTGCTCCTTCTGCGCCCAGGCCATGGCGGCGCCGACGTTCTCGTTGTCGTGATAGTTGCCGGTCCAGCCCGGCATCTCCTCGGCCAGCTCGTCGATCGCCTTCTTCACGTCGGCGGGAAGCTTGTCCCACTTCTTCTGGTCCATCACGGCGGCAAAGCTGACCACCACGGTCGGGTAGTCGGTGACGAACTTCAACGACTCGGCGAGCTTGAAGTCCTGCAGCACCTCGCGCGAGGTCATGGTTCCGGCAATGACGCCGGTCTGTACCGACTGCGGCACTTCCGGCATCGGCATGCCGATCGGCGCCGCGCCCAGGGCCTTCAGCACCGGCACGCCGGTGCCGGCGGCGCGCAGCTTCATGCCGGCCAGGTCGGCGGCGTTCTTCACCGCGGTCTTTGTCTGGATGAAGCCCGGTTCGGTGGTGAACATGGCGATCACCTTGAAGCCGTCGTACTCCTTGGGCTTGAACTCCTTGGTCAGCGCCCACAGCGTGTGGCTGGCCTGGGTGGCGC
The DNA here is from genome assembly GCA_905339315.1 of Rhodocyclaceae bacterium. Lineage (GTDB taxonomy): Bacteria > Pseudomonadota > Gammaproteobacteria > Burkholderiales > Rhodocyclaceae > Desulfobacillus. The sequence goes on along the minus strand of CAJPFL010000233.1, from coordinate 4,400 downwards.
TGGTGAAGCCGACCGGCAGCGCGATGCCCGAGGTCAGCGGAAAGCGGCCCGGATCGTAGGACGGGGCGCCCAGCCCGATGTCGGCCACACCCTTGCTGACGCCGTCGTACATGTCCTTGGCGCCGAGCAGCGTGCCGCCGGGAAAGGTCTTGACTTCGACCTTGCCGTTGGTGCGCTTGGCGAGTTGCTGCGCCCAGTGCGTCATCTGCACTGCGGGAAAGGTCTTGGCCGGAGCGAAGAAGGCATAGGTCAGCGTGATCTCGGCGGCGGATGCGGCCTGCGGCAGGCCGAGGATGCCGGCGGCCAGCGCGGCGGCGATAGTGGAAAGTGCGGTGCGGCGTTTCATAGGGTCTCCTCCTCGTCGTTTTCTGCGCGTGCTTCCGGCCGCGCGGCGGTGTTCATGACCTGATGTCGGGCACTTCGATGTCCAGCCCGTCGAGCGGCGCCGGACTGATCTTGGCGCGCGTGAAGTTCGGTGTATGCGGGAAAGGCCGGGTGGCGTCGAAGCCGACCTTGCTGCCGAGATAATCGGGAAAGGTCGGATTGAGGCCGTGGCCGAAGACGTTCTCGATCACGAGAATGCCATGCTTCGGATCGAGGCGCGTGGCCATCGCCCATTCGACGTCGGCCGGCTTGCGGATGTCGACGTCGTCGTCGACCACGGTGACCATCTTCAGCGGCGGAAAGGCCGCGAAGGCAGCCATCAGCGCCTGCCTGGCCCAGCCCGCGCGCTTTTGCGCGATCTGCACCACGGCGTGGTAGAAGCCGCAGCCGCCGTGCGTGAAGTACACATCCTTGACGCCCGGCACCTGCTTCTGCAGCAGGGCCAGCACGTTGGCCTCGCCGAGCAGGCCAACGGAGTTGAATACCTCGCCGCCCGAAATGATCGTCTGGAACACCGCTTCGCGCCGGTGGTGGATTCGCCTCACGCGCGCCAGCGGGCGCGGCGCCACCGACGCGTAATAGCCGGTGACCTCCGCGAAAGGACCCTCCGGATGAACCTCGCCCGGCACCAGCTCGCATTCGAGGGCGATCATGGCATCGGCCGCCATCTCGACAGGGGAGAGGCTGCTAGCCACCAGTTCCAGCGGCTTGCCGTTGAAGCGGCTGGCGATGCCGAGCTCGTCCGTGCCGAAAGGCGCCGCCTCGGCCGGCACCGCCGCGGCGAAGTGCAGGCCCGGACCAACGCCGATGTTGAGCGTGAATGGCAGCGTCTGGGTGCGTGCCGCCGCCTTGGCCAGGCAGAGCTCCAGGTGGCGGCCGGCATCGATGTTGATCGCCAGCCTGTCCTTGCCGACCACCTGGAATCGCTGGATCGAAGTGTTGCGGATGCCGGTCTCGGGATCCTTGGTGATCACCACGCCGGCATCGAAATACGGGCCGCCATCGAGCTCGGCATGCGTCGGCACCGGCAGCCTGGAGAGGTCGGCGTTGTCCTCGGTGACTTCGTTCACCGGGCCCCGCCTCAACACCACCGGCGCCACGGGATGCTGCTGCCAGTCGCGGATGCACTCGGAAACGTATTGCGGAAGACTCAGCACGGGGCGGCCGAGCAGGCCGCCGAGCAGCTCGCGCGACCAGTAGAGTCCGGCGAACACCGGATAGCGGCTGCCCTTGACCTTCTCGAACAGCACGGCGCGCGGGCCGCCTTCGAATCGGGCGGCGATGCCGGCGAGCTGGTGGACCGGATCGACCTCCGTGCGCACGCGCACCAGCCGCCCGCTTCCGTCAAGCCATTTGATGATGCCAGCCAGATCTGCAATATCCGCCGTGCCCGATGGATTCGTTCCCATGACTCCTGCCGTCCTTGTCAGCAACCAGGATCATCGACCAAAGAGGCAGGTCCGGTAAAGGGCACAGACCAGCGCCTGCGATCAAATCATGAATACTGTATACAAATTAAGCTTGATTGGAAATACCAGAGGCCCCGGGCATGCCCTTACCCCATGCGCCCGGGACGTCTCAATTCCGGCCTGCGCGCTCCACGCCGCCGATCTCGCCGATCAGCTTCAGCGCCCGCTGCAATTGCGCGACGCCGCTGACCTCGATGGTGAAGCCCATGCGCGCACTGCCCTGCTTCGTCTGCGTGCGCACCGCCGTGACGTTGATCTTCTCTCGCGAGAGCACTTCGGAGATGTCGCGCAGCAGGCCCTGACGGTCCTGCGCCTCGACGACGATGTCGACCGGGTAGAGCGCGTCAGCGCCCCCCCCATTGCCCACTCCCCACTCGGCGCTGATGACGCGCTCGGGGTTGCGCGCGCTGATGTTGCGGAAGTTGCTGCATTCCAGGCGGTGGATGGAGACGCCCTTGCCGCGCGTCACGAAGCCGGCGATGGCATCCGGCGGCGCCGGCTTGCAGCAGCGGCCGAGCTGCGTCATCAGCTTGTCGACGCCGACGATGAGGATGCGATTGCCCGAGGCCGCCGCCTTGCTGCGCCGCGTCTGGATCGCGGGTTCTGCCGGTACCGCCTCCGGCGCGCCGCGCAGCGCCGTCTGCAGCTGGCGCTGGCCGACCTCGTTCCGCGCCGCCGCCAGGTAGAGCGCATCGGCGTCGGCGAAGCCGAGCTTGTGCGCCAGCTCGTCGAGGCTGGCGCCCGACTGGCCTTCGCGCTGCAACTCGCGCGTGACGATGGCGCGGCCCTGCGCCAGCGTCTCGGCTTCCTCGAGGGCGGTGAACCACTGCCGCACCTTGGCGCGCGCCCGCGACGTGGCGAGGTAGCCCTGCTCCGGCTGCAGCCAGTCGCGCGACGGGCCGCCCTGCCTGGCGGTGACGATCTCGACGGTCTGGCCGTTGGCGAGCGGCGTATTCAGCGGCACCAGTGCGCCATTCACCTTCGCACCGCGGCAGCGGTGGCCGAGGTCGGTGTGCAGGCGGTAGGCGAAGTCGACCGGGGTCGCGCCGCGCGCCAGGTCGATCACCCGGCCCTGCGGCGTCAGCACGTAGAGGGTGTCGTCGAGCGCGGCGCGCTTGAACTGGCGCACCCACTCGGAGGAGTCGCTGATCTCGTCGCGCCAGGAGAGCAGTTGCCGCAGCCAGGCGATCTTGTCGTCGTAGCGCGCGTCCGAACCCGTCTTCTCCTTGTAGCGCCAGTGCGCGGCCACCCCCAGCTCGGCGTGCTGGTGCATCTCGTGGGTGCGGATCTGCACCTCCAGCGCGCGCCCGCCCGGCCCGATGACGGCGGTGTGCAGCGAGCGGTAGTCGTTGCCCTTCGGGTGGGCGATGTAGTCGTCGAATTCCCTGGGGATCGGCTGCCAGATGTGGTGGGCGATGCCGAGCACCGTGTAGCAGTCCTTCGCCTCGTCCACCAGCACGCGCAGCGCGCGCACGTCGTAGACCTCGCTGAAGTCGAGGTTCTTCGCCTTCATCTTGCTGTAGATGCTGTAGATGTGCTTCGGCCGGCCGTAGACCTCCGCCACAAGGCCGGCCGCCGACAGCTCGCCCTGCAGGCGGGCGATGGCCTCCTCGATGAACTGCTCGCGCTCGACGCGGCGCTCGTCGAGCATCTTCGCGATGCGCTTGTAGGTGTCCGGCTCGAGGAAGCGGAAGGCGAGGTCCTCCAGCTCCCACTTCAGGTGCCAGACGCCGATGCGGTTGGCGAGCGGCGCGTAGATGTCGAGGCTCTCGCGCGCCACCTCGGCGCGCTCGGCTTGCGGGTGCTCGGCGAGGTGGCGCAGCGTCTGCGTGCGGCTGGCCAGGCGCAGCAGCACGACGCGGATGTCCGCCGACATCGCCAGCAGCATCTTGCGCAGCACCTCCGCCTGCGCCTTGACGCTCTGCGCGCGCTCGTTCCTGGCAGTGACCAGCTGCAGGCCCTTCAGGCGGCCGAGGCCGCTGACCAGGTCCGCCACCGGCGCGCCGAATTCGGCCGTCAGCTTCTCGCTGGCGTCCTTTAGGAAATCGGAGGCGGCGAACAGCAGCGCCGCCAGGCGCGTATCCAGGTCGAGCCGCAGCGAGGCCGCCACCAGCGCCATGCCGAGGGCGTGCTGCCAGGCCGGCTCGCCGGTGCCGAGGCACTGCTCGCCATACAGCCCGCGGGCGAAATCGGCCGCCTGCACGAGCTGCGCCCGCGCTGCGGGCGGCAGGCCTTCGGCGAGCAGGTCGAACTGCGCGTCCTCGGCGCCGGCCTGGGCGATGGAATGGGTGACGGAGACCACGTGATGAGTGCGGGAAAGGCCTGGCTACCAGGCCGATGGCGCAATTATCGCCGAAAAGCGGGATATCGCCGTGTTGGGGAGACTGACTTTTGCGGTGACACCAACGCCGTCATCCCCGCGAAAGCGGGGATCCAACAATGGGCGAAAGGCATGGATCCCCGCTTTCGCGGGGATGACGATCAGCGCCGTGCCGTCTTGCGCGCCGGCTTGGCCGCAACCTTGCCGGGCAGTTCGCCGCCGGCCTT
>CAJPFL010000232.1 GCA_905339315.1 Rhodocyclaceae bacterium | reverse complement strand
GTCTTCGCCTCGACCAGCGACCCGAACACCGCCCAGCACATGACCACCTTCACCATCGGCCTCGGCGTGGATGGCGTCATGACCTTCCGCGAGGACTACGCGACGGCCACGGCGGGGGACTTCTACCACATCAGGACCGGCTCCACCAATCCCGTCGACCGTTCTTCCTGCCCCTGGCAGGCCGCCGGCACCGTCTGCAACTGGCCGGTTCCGGCAGCGGACACCGAAACCGCGGTGGACGACCTCTGGCATGCGGCGGTCAACGGCCACGGCACCTACTTCAGCGCCAAGGACCCGGAGTCGATGGCGCGCGGCCTCGCCAACGCCCTCAACAACCTCAAGGTGCGCAACGGCGCGGCCTCGGCCTCGGCGACCAGCACGCCGAACGTCACCAAGGATGACAACGACATCTTCAGTGCCACCTTCCGCACCGTGAAATGGGACGGCGAACTCGTCGCGCAGAAGATCGACCCGGCGACGGGCAACCTGATGCCCGCCGTGACCTGGCAGGCGCAGGCGCTGCTGGACAACCGGGCGGACCTCGCCACCGACAGCCGGACCATCTATACCCTGGACGGCGCCGGCCCGAGCGTCTCGAGAAAGCCCTTCACCTGGGGCAACCTGACGGCCAGCGAGCGCGCCTTTTTCGACGCGAGATGCCCCCTGCTGAGCCAGTGCAGTGAGCTCGGCGCCGCCGAGAAGGCGCTGGCCAACAACGGCGAACGCATGCTGGAATACCTGCGCGGCCAGAAGGCGCTGGAAGTGGGCTCGCCGACCATCTACCGCGACCGCGACCACACCCTCGGCGACATCGCCAGCGCCAAGCCGGCCTATGTGCGCAATCCGCGCCGCAATTACGGCGATGCCGGCTACACCGCGTTCAAGGCCGCCAACGCCACGCGCCAGGCGATGGTGTATGCCGCCGCCAACGACGGCATGCTGCATGCGCTCAACGCCACAACGGGCGAGGAGGACTGGGCCTACGTGCCGCGCATCGTCATGCCGAATCTCTTCCGCCTGGCCGACAACAATTACCCGAACAACCACCGCTACTACGTGGACGGCAGCCCCGAGTCCGCCGACGTCTACATCAACGGTGAATGGCGCACCATCCTCGTCGGCGGCCTGAACAAGGGCGGGCGCGGCTATTACGCCCTCGACATCACCGACCCGACCAATCCGCAGGTGCTGTGGGAGTTCTGCTCGGATGCGGCGCAGTGCGCCAGGTCCGATGCCGACCTCGGCTACACCTATGGCAACCCGGTCATCACCAAGCGCCCCTCGGACGGCCAGTGGGTGGTGATCTTCACCTCCGGCTACAACAACGTCAGCCCGGGCGACGGCAAGGGCTACTTCTACGTGGTCGATGCCGCCGACGGCACCCTGCTGGACAAGGTCGGCACCAACGTCGGCGACACCGCCACCCCGAGCGGGCTGGCCCGCATCACCGGCCTGGCGCTGAACGCCCAGACCAACAACACCGTGAGCTATGTCTATGGCGGCGACCTGCTCGGCAACCTCTGGCGCCTGGACATGAGCAGCATGGGCCTGTCCCAGCTGGCCTCGCTCACCGACTACGCCGGGGCGACCCAGCCGATCACCAGCCGGCCGGAACTCGGCCTGTGCGACAACCAGGTGATGGTCTTCGCCGGCACCGGCAAGTACCTCGGCGTCAGCGACCTGTCCGACACCCAGCGCCAGACGATGTACGGCATCAAGGACAGCACGACGTCGCACAGCGCCTTCCGCACCAGCGGCGCCGTGCAGCAGTCCTTCGCCCCCCTGGGCGGCGGCGGCTACACGATCACCAGCAACGCCGTCGACCTGGCTGCGACCCCCGGCTGGTACGTCGATTTCGACCAGAACACCGGCGAGCGGGTCAACCTCGACCCGCAGCTGGTCTTCGGCAACCTGCTGGTGGTCACGAGCCAGCCGGCGGACATCTCGGCCTGCACCACTGGCGGCAACAGCTACAAGTACGAGTTCAGCTACTGCAGCGGCAGCTTCCTGCTGGCGTCGCCGAACCAGCAGGTGGGCGCCAAGCTCGCCAGCTCGATCGTCGTCGGCTTCATCGTCATCCGCCTGCCGAGCGGCGCGCTGAAAGTGGTGACCACCTTCGCCAGCGGTGAGAAGACCACCAGCGAAGTCACCGGCAGCTCCACCGGCAAGGTCCGGCGCGTCTCCTGGCGCGAGCTGACGCAGTAAGGCTGGACGGGCGGACCGGTTTTCCGGCCCGCCCCGTTCCCGGCAGGACGCAGTCCCGATGTTCAAGGAAACCGCTTCCCTGCTGACACCCCTCGCCCTGTCCGTCGCGCTCCACGCCGGCGGCTTTGCGTTTCTGCAGGCCCATTACGGCGCCCCGCCGGGCGACAGGCCCGATGCCGCGCGGCGGCCGCTGGCCCTGCGCGTGACCACGCTCGAAGCGAAACGGGCCTCCCCCTTCAGCGCTGCGGCAGAAGTCAGCCCCGCCGCTGCGGCGGCACCTTTCCAGGAAGCCCTGCCCGAGGGCACGATTGCCCTGCCGGGGCTGTATTATTTTCCGCCCCAGGATCTCAGCCGGAAGCCGCAGGCCGTGGCGCCGGTGCCGCTGGAATACCCGGAGAACGCACCCGTGGTGCCAAAGAACCGCATCGTGCTGCGGCTCCTGATCAGCGCATCGGGCGATGTGGACAAGGTCATCGTGGAGACGGCGGACGTGCCGCAGGAACTGGAGCAACTGGCGCGCCGGGCCTTCGCCCGGGCAAAGTTCCAGCCGGGACTGCGCGGCGATGTTGCGGTCGGAAGCCAGATGCTGGTGGAAATCACCTTCGAGGGCGAGGACACGCCGCCACCGACTACGGCCTTGCTGCCGGCGCGCTGAGACGCCGGACCGATGCCCGCTCAGGGCTTTTGCAGTTCCCGCGGCAGCGAGAAAACCACGTGCTCGGCATTGCCTTCCAGTTGCAGCACCTTGCCCGCCCCGAGCGCTTCGAGACGGCGAATCACCTGCTGCACCAGGACTTCCGGCGCCGAAGCGCCCGCCGTCACGCCGACCTGGCGCCTGCCGGCCAGCCATTCCGCCCGGATTTCGCCGGCGCCATCGACCAGATAGGCATCGACGCCGCGGTTCATGGCCACCTCGCGCAGGCGGTTGGAATTCGAGCTGTTGGGCGAGCCGACGACGATCACCAGGTCGCAGCGCCCGGCCATCTGCTTGACGGCATCCTGGCGGTTCTGCGTGGCATAGCAGATGTCGTCCTTGCGCGGCCCGGTGATGTTGGGGAAGCGTGCTTCCAGCGCATGCACGATGACCCGCGCATCGTCGACCGACAGCGTGGTCTGCGTGACGTAGGCAAGCCGATCCTCGTTCTGCACCCCCAGCTTCGCCACGTCATCGACATTCTCGACCAGGTAAATGCCCCCGGCGGCCTGCCCCATCGTGCCCTCCACCTCGGGGTGGCCGCGGTGGCCGATCATGACGACTTCGCGTCCGGCTTCACGCAAGCGCTGGACCTCGCTATGCACCTTGGTCACCAGCGGGCAGGTGGCGTCGAAGACGCGCAGCCCGCGCCGTTCGGCCTCGGCGCGCACCGCCTGCGACACGCCGTGGGCGCTGAAAATCACCGTGGCGCCTCCGGGTACCTCGTCGAGTTCCTCGACGAACACCGCGCCCTTGGCGCGCAGGTCCTCCACCACGAACTTGTTATGCACGACCTCGTGGCGCACGTAGATGGGTGCGCCGTACAGCGCCAGCGCCCGCTCGACGATCTCGATGGCGCGCTCGACGCCGGCGCAGAAGCCGCGGGGATTGGCGAGCAGAACGTCCATCACAGGATGCCGATCACTTCCACCTCGAATCGGATGGCCTTGCCGGCGAGGGGGTGGTTGAAGTCGATCAGCGCTTCCGTCCCGCTCAGCTCGCGCACCAGGCCGGTGTAGGCGGCGCCGTCGGGCGCCTTGAATTCGATGAGGGCCATCTCGCGAAGTTCCCCCGGGTCGGGCAATTCATCGCGGGCGAAGCGCTGCATGAGTTGCGGGTTGTGCGGACCGAAGGCCTGCTCCGCCTCGAGCAGGAACACCGTGCGCTGGCCTACCGGCAGGTCGATCAGGCAGCGCTCCAGCACCGGCGCCAGTTCGCCGCTGCCCAGCTGCAGCGTGGCCGGTTTGGCGCCGAAGGTGCTAACCAGATCGGTGTCGTCCGCCAGGGCGAGGCGGTAATGCAGGGTGAGCAGGCTGTGTGCCGTGACGACTGCGCTCATGGCTTTTCCTTTTCGGCATGAAACAGCTGCTGCCAGATGAGCAGCGCCACGCCCAGCGAGATCGCCGCGTCGGCGACGTTGAAGGCCGGCCAGTGCCAGCCGGCGGCATGCACGTCCAGGAAATCCACCACCGCGCCGAAGCGGATGCGGTCGATGACATTGCCCAGCGCGCCGCCGAGGATCAGCGCCGCCGCCAGCGGCAGCAGGCGCTCGGCGGCATGGCTCCGGATCAGCAAAGTCAGCCACACGGACACGGCGAGGGCCAGGGCGACGAAGAACCAGCGCTGCCAGCCGCCGGCATCGGAGAGGAAGCTGAAGGCGGCGCCGGGGTTGAAGACGAGGGCGAGATTGAAGAACGGCAGCACCTCGACGCTCTGCCCCGGCCGCAGCGCGGCGAGGATCCGGAACTTGCTCAGCTGGTCGAGGACGATGACCAGCCCGGAAAGCCCCAGCCAGGAAGCAAATCTAGGCATGGCTGCGCGGCTCGCCCTCTGCGTGCAGGTTGGCGTCGCAGCGCCCGCACAGCTCGGGATGCCCGGCATTCGCGCCGACGTCCTCGCGCCAGTGCCAGCAGCGCGGGCACTTGGCATGCGGGCTGGGCGCGGCGGCGATGCCTTCGGCGGCGCTGTCG
>CAJPFL010000231.1 GCA_905339315.1 Rhodocyclaceae bacterium | reverse complement strand
CAGCACGGCGCGGCGCGCGGCGGAGGACAGCCTGCGCCAGGCGGCGGAGCGCGCGGAAAAATCCGGCCAGCCGGTGGTGGTCGAGCAGATCGGCCGCGAGTCGGTGATGAGCGAGCAGCAGTCGGTGGCGGAGATCGGCGCCATCCTGCGCGGGCTGGAGCGCTCGACGGCGCGCATCTGGGTGGTGAACCGCGAACTCAAGCTGCTGGCGCTGGCCGGCAGCCTGAAGCCGCGGGTGCCGGCGGAGCATGCCGGCGGCGAAGGCGCGGCGCGGCTGTGGCGCGACATCCTCGCCCGCATCGTGCCGCGGCCGGACGAGGATTTCGACGAGGCGCTCGACGAGGACGTGCTCGCCACCGGCCGCGAGATCACGCGCGCGCTGCTCGGCGCGCCGGCGACGCGCCTGCGCAACAGCGCCGACGGCCGCGCCGTCATCGTTTCGGCGGCGCATCCGATCTGGAGCCGCGACGACGTCGTCGGCGCCGTCGTCGTCGAGGAAACCACGCATTCCATCCTCTCGGTGCGCAGCCAGGCACTGGAGCGCCTGCTGCTCGCCACCATCGCGGTGTTCGCGCTCGCCGCCGCCGTGCTGCTCGGCTTCGCCACGCGCCTGTCGAACCGCATCCGCCGCTTGCGCGACGAGGCGGAGAGCGCGGTGGATGCGCACGGCCGGCTGAAGCGCCTCACTTCCGGCTCGCAGGCGGGCGACGAGATCGGCGACCTGTCGCGCAGCTTCTCCGCCGTGCTGGCGAAGCTGGCGCAGCACCACGGCTACCTGGAGAGCCTGGCCGGGCGCCTGTCGCACGAGCTGCGCACGCCGATCGCCGTGGTGCGCTCCTCGCTGGAGAACCTGCGCCTCGAGCAGGATCCGGCGCAGGCGCGGGTCTATCTCGAGCGGGCCGAGGAGGGCCTGGCGCGGCTGTCGAAGATCCTGACGCGCATGAGCGAGGCGTCGCGCCTCGAGCAGGGCCTGAGCGCCGAGGCGCGCGAGCGCTTCGACCTGGCGGCGGTGGTGGCCGAATGCGTCGGCGGCTATCGCCTGGCCTATCCGCAGCAGGCGTTTGCGCTGCAGACGCCCGATCGGGCGCTGCCGGTCTTCGGCTCGCCCGACCTGTTCGTCCAGCTGCTCGACAAGCTGGTGGCGAATGCCGTCGATTTCAGCGACGCCGGCGCGCCGGTGCGCATCGCGCTCGCGCACGACGGCGGCAGCGCTCGGCTGGCCGTGAGCAACGCCGGGCCGCCGCTGCCGGCGGAGGTGCAGGGGCGCCTGTTCGGGGCGATGATCTCGTCGCGGCCGGATCGCGCCGGCCCGCGCAACGACGGGCCGCACCTCGGCCTCGGCCTCTACATCGCGCGCCTCATCGCCGAATTCCATGGCGGCACGATCGATGCCGCCAACCTGGCGGACGGCGTGGCCGTGACGGTGACGCTGCCGCTGGCGGCGGAGTGACATGCGCCGGTGATTTCCAGCACTGACCCCGTTTTCGACCTGCTCATCGTCGGCGCCGGCATCCACGGCGCCGGCCTCGCGCGCGACGCCGCCGGCCGCGGCCTGAAAGTGCTGATCGTCGACCAGGGCGACATCGGCGGCGCGACTTCCTCGGCGTCGACCAAGCTGATCCACGGCGGCCTGCGCTACCTCGAACACTACGCATTCGGCCTCGTGCGCGAATCGCTCGCCGAGCGCGAGACCCTGCTCGCCATCGCGCCGCACCTGATGCGCGAGCAGCGCTTCGTGATTCCGCACACGCCGGCCCAGCGCCCGCGCTGGATGATCCGCCTCGGCCTGGCGCTCTACGACGGCCTGGCGCGCGGCTCCAGTTTGAAGCGGGCCGAGGCGCTGGCCTTGCGCGGCACGCCCTATGGCGCGCCGCTGCGCACGGAATTCACGCACGGCTTCGCCTACTCCGACCTCGCCACCGACGATGCGCGCCTGACCCTGCTCAACGCGGTGTCCGCGGCGCAGCTCGGCGCGAAGGTGATGGCGCGCACGAAACTGGTCGGCGCGCGGCGCGCGGGCGGGGAATGGCGAGCGGTGCTGCAGACGGCGGACGGCGCGCAACGGCAAAGCGCGGCGCGCATCCTGGTGAACGCGGCCGGGCCGTGGATCGCCGAGTTGCGCAAGGCGATTGTCGGCGACGCCGGACCTGAATCCCTGCGCCTGGTGAAGGGCAGCCACCTGGTGGTGCCGCGGCTGTATGCGGGCGAGCAGGCCTACCTGCTGCAGAACGACGACGGCCGCATCGCCTTCGTGATTCCCTTCGAGGGTGCGTTCAGCCTGGTCGGCACGACCGAGGTGCCGCTCGACGCGGCGGAGGCCGCGCCGCAGATCGACGCGGCAGAGGCGGCCTATCTGTGCGCGCTGGTCGGCCGCTTCTTCCAGGCGCCGCTCGATCCGGCGCAGGCGGTGTGGTCCTACGCCGGCATCCGCGCGCTCTACGACGACGGCAGGGGGAGTGCCTCGGCGGTGAGCCGCGAGTACCGCCTGACGGTGGACGGCGGCGCCGGGGAGGCGCCGCTGCTGTCGATCTTCGGCGGCAAGCTGACCACTTACCGCCATCTCGCCGAGCGCGTGCTCGACCGCCTGAAGCCCTGGCTGCCGGGCTTGCGCCCCGCCTGGAGCGCGGGCGTGCCCCTGCCCGGCGGGGAACTGGGCCGGAGCGGCCTGCCCGGCCTGCTGCTGGAACTCGCGCGGCGCCATCCCAAGCTGTCGCCCGATCTGCTGCATGCCCTGGCGCGCCGCCACGGCACGCTGGCCGCCCGCGTGCTCGGGCAGGCGCAGACGGAGGCAGAACTGGGCGAATATTTCGGCGGCGGGCTGCATGCCGCAGAGGTCGATTACCTGGTCGCCCGCGAATGGGCACGCGAGGCCGACGACATCCTCTGGCGGCGCACGAAGTGCGGCCTGCGCATCGATGCCGACGGGCGCGCCCGCCTGGCTTATCATCTCGCCGTGAAAGGAACGGCGACATGACGGTTCTGCGCAGCCACCAGCGACGCTGGCTGGCCCTGCTCGCCCTCGGCGCCGCCCTGCTGGCCGAGGGGCTGTTCCGCAGCGGCGCCCTGAATCCCGTCGAGCAGCGCCTGCAGGACGCCTGGTTTCAGTGGCAGGGCAAGCGCGCCGTGGCGCAGCATGTGGTCATCGTCGCCATCGACGAGGACACCCTGGCGGCCTATCCGGACGATCCGATGGTGTTCTGGACGGATCGCCTTGCCACCGTCGTCGGGCGGCTGCGCGCGGCCGGTGCGAGCGTGGTCGGGCTCGACATGCTGCTCAGCATCAGCCCGGAGCGCTGGCTCGGCAAGCTCGGCAGCGAGCTGCAGCAGGCGGCGCGCGACTACGACCGGCCGTTCCGCGAGGAGGTCAACAGCGGCCGCCTGGTGCTGGTGGCGACGCGCTCCGGTTCCGGCGCACGGGAGTCGGATTACCTGCTGCCGAGCCCGGACTATCTGCTGGCGCTGCCCGACTTCGACATACCCGGCTACATCGGGCTCGGCGACCTGCTCGACGAGGGCGACGGCGTGATCCGCCGCTATATGGTCGAGCCGGTGCGCGCCGCCGGCGTCGCGCCGCCGGCGCGGGACGTGCCGGTGCTCGGCTTTCCTTCGCTGCTGGCCGTGCACGCCGCCGGCCTCGACGTGCATGCGCAGCAGTGGGCGATCGGCGGGCGAAAAGTCAGCCGCGAGGATACGGCGACGCCGATTCCCTACCTCGGCCCGCCCGGCACCTTCCCCCGCATTTCCCTGAAGCAGCTGCTTGCCGACGAACCGCTGCCGGAGGCGGTGGCGGCGTCGTTGCGCGGCAAGGCGGTCATCCTCGGCGCAACGGCGGCCGGGCTCAACGACGAGCACTTCACGCCTTACGCGACCCGTTTCTTCTCCGGACGCGGCGCCCTCATGACCGGCGTCGAGGTGCATGCGAACATCGCTGAATCGCTGCTTTCCGGCGAGCGCCTGCAACCGATGGGCGACGGGCTGCGGGCGGCGACGCTGCTGCTCCTCGCCGGGCTGGCGGCGGCGCTCTTCATCCCGCTGCCGGCCTGGCAGGGCGGGCTGCTCTGGCTGGCGAGCGCGCCGCTCTTGGCATTGGCCAGCTTCGCCGCCTTTCGCGCCGGCGTGCTGGCGCCGGTCGCCGCCTATACCGTGGCGGCGGGCCTCGTCCTGCTGGGGGTGCTGGGCTGGCGGCTGACGGGCGAGGAGCGCGAGCGGGCGCGGGTGCGCCAGATGTTCGGCCGCTATGTGTCCGACCAGGTCGTCGAGGCCCTGCTGCAGTCCGGCAACCGCCCCGAGCTGGGCGGACAGTCGCAGACGCTGACCGTGCTGTTCTCCGACATCCGCAACTTCACGACGCTCAGCGAGCGGCTCAACGCGAAGGAAGTCGTCGAGATGCTCAACACCTATTTCGAGCGCGCCTGCGCAGCGATGCTGGCCGAGGGCGGCAGCATCGACAAGTTCATCGGCGACGCGATCATGGTCGAGTTCGGCTCGCCCCTGCCGGTGGCCGATCATGCGATCCGCGGCGTGCGCGCGGCGCTGGCCTTGCGCGCCGTCGCCGAGGAATTCGCCGACTGGATGCAGCAGCGCTTTCCCGGCCGCGACCTGCCGGAGTTCGCCGTCGGCATCGGCCTGCACAGCGGCGAGGCGGTGATCGGCAACATCGGTTCCCAGGCGCGCATGGAATTCACCGCCATCGGCGATACCGTCAACCTGGCATCGCGGCTGGAGGGCATGACCAAGCAGCTGGGTTGCGTTATATTGGCCAGCGAGGCGACGATCGCCAGCGCCGGCGGCGCGGTGGTCTGCGGCCGCAGCGAGGTCGTCACCGTCAAGGGCCGCGAGACGCCGGTCAGGGTATTCGAGGTGCTCGAAGCAAATTCTGAAGGAGTGGGCGATGCGTAAAGCGTGGTGGATGGTGTGGATCGTCTTCGTCTCCGCAGGCGCCTGGGGCGCCGAGGTCGGCCTGGTGACGGCGGTGTCGGGCAGCGTGAAGTTGCAGGAGGAGAAGGCGGCCGCCAGCGCACTCAAATCCTTCGTCAAGCTGCGCGCGGGAGACCGGCTGATGCTGGAGGACAAGGCGCGCCTGCAGATGGTTTATTTCCAGGGCGGCCGCCAGGAAACCTGGCAGGGTGCCGGCCAGCTGGAGATCGGCGCCGAGGCGAGTACGGCAGTCGCGGGCGGCTTGCAGCCCCAGGTGAAGACGCTGCCGGCGATCCTCGTCAAGCAGCTCTCGAAGACGCCCTCGCCCGACGGCAACGTCAAGGCCGGCATGATCCGCATGCGCTCGATGCCCGGCGGCGGCACGCTGGAGTCGCTCGAGAGGAACTATGCCGACCTGCGCAAGCAGGCCGATGCCGGCGACCGCAATCCCGAGCTGTACCTGCTGGCCGGCTATTTCGAGCTGCAAGAATTCGACAAGGTCAATGCGCTGTTGCTGCAACTCGGCGAAAAGTCGCCCGGCGACCAGGAAGTCAAGGCCCTGAGCGCGCTCTACAAGCGGGCCATCAACAACGCGAAGATGGCAGAACGCAAGTAGCCGGGCAGTTCCCGGCGGCGCCCCGCTGGGCATTCGCAAACGTCCTGCACCCTGGCGGCAGGTACTTGATGGATGCCCAATTTAGGAGTATAAAAATTTCCCCCGGGGGCGCTCGCCCCGGATTCTTCAAGCCTTAATCATCTTAAGAAAGAAAGGCGTGCCGCCATGACATCCTTGCTCCGTGCCGGCCTGGTTGCAGGCCTGGCAACCGCCGTCGGCAGCGCCTGGGCAACCCCCTGCGATTCTGCCCTGTCGAGTTACGAATTCTATGTATCCACGGCGGACAAGAGCAACGCTTCCGCTATCGTGTCGAACCATCCCGAGTGTTTCCCGGGCGGCCCGGCGTCGTCTGGCGTACAGATCAACAATACGTCGTTTCTTCTGGCCTACGCGATATGGAATGCGCTTGCCTTGCGCCAGGCCGTCGACGGGCCGCTTGTCGTGGGCAGCGCCAATCTCAAGGGCATGGCGGCCGGTGCCGGTGCCGGCAAGTGGAATGTCTGGGGCAACCTGACCAACAACGATACGCGCCAGAGTTATTCCTCGGCCAACGGATTCACGGCCAAATACAATACGGATGTCATGACCAGCGTAATCGGCGTCGACTACGGCCTGTCGCCGACGATGGTGCTTGGCGTCTCCGGGGCCTTCGACGAGGGCGACGGCTCGGGCCTGAACACCGGGCCCGGAGGCAGCCGAAACGCGATTGACAGCAAGGGCTACCTGATCGCCCCGTACTTCGGCATGCAGTTGAGCAAGACATTGTCGTTCGACCTCAGCGCCGGCTTCGGACGGGGCCGGGTCGACACCAACACCAATTCCCAGGCCAAGGCCGACCGCTGGTTCGCCGCCGCCAACCTGACGTATAACCGCTGGTTCGACAATATCCAGCTCACCGGCAAGGCGAGTTTGCTGCATGGCGAAGAGGACTATGGCAACATCAAGGATCCTTCCACGGGCCTCAGGTGGATAGGCACCGACGCCAGGAACGAGGTCGACCAGCTCCGGCTCGGCGTCCAGGCCGGCTATTGGACGAACGGCGTCATGCCCTTCGCCTCGCTCGCCTATTCGAACGACCTGCGACGGCATACCACCCAGTTCGGCTCGCCGAACAACCCGATCGGCCGGGATGGCTGGCTGTTGGGGCTCGGGGTGAATTTCTACTCAGTGAAGGACGGCCTGACGGCAGGCGTCGCCTACAATTACGAACTCGGCCGCAATAATCAGGACAACCAAAGCGTCATGGCGAATATCAACCTGCGTTTCTGACGCACGCCGGTTGTGTTTTCACGGACAGGAGCCGCGCAACTGTGCGCGGCTTTTTCATTGCTGGCCGCGGGCTGTGCCGGCCAGCACGCTTCCTCCTTCGGTGGTTCGCACGAAAGCCTGGAGAACTGGGCGCAGGCGCGCGGCTTTCAGGCTGAAACAATCGATGCGGGGCACTTCAGGATTTTTTCAATGCTGCGAGGACAATCCGCGGCGGGGACATTGCCGGTTTACATCGAAGGCGATGGCGCGCCCTGGCCGAGCGCCTTTCGGCCGCCGCGCGACCCGACACCCTTGCGGCCAGTGCCGCTGCTGCTTGCCGATCGGGATCCGTCCCCGGCCGCCGCCTATCTTGGCCGCCCTTGCCAGTACCTCGGCGAAGCGGAGCGCAGGCGCTGCGACAGCAGCTATTGGAGCGATCGCCGATTCTCGCCGGAAGTGCTGGAGGCCATGAATATCGCCGTGACGCGCCTCAAGCAGCGTGTCGGGGCGGGGCAGGTCAGGCTGATCGGCTATTCCGGTGGCGGGGTGGTTGCCGCGCTGCTGGCGCTGCGGCGTGGCGACGTGGCGGAATGGGCCACGATCGCCGCGCCGCTGGCGCTGTCCGACTGGGCGGCAGAGCAGGGGCTGTCGCCGCTGAGGGGCTCGCTCGATCCCCTGACGCAGCCGGCGGCGGCGATCACGCGCTCGGCCACCCACTTCGCCGGGGGCAGGGACGCGATCGTGCCGCCGCCGATTGTCGCGCGTTTTGTCGGCGTGCACGGCGGCCGGCTGGAAACGCTGGCCGATTTCGACCATGATTGCTGCTGGGAGCGCGATTGGGCGCAGCTATTGAAGCGCCTGCGGATTCGGGAGAATTTGCCATGAAGCCCAAATGTCTTCTCGTGGTTGCCGCAATGCTGTTTTCCACGATTGCCGGCGCACAGGGTTTCCGGCCGCCGCCCTTTGCCGGGGGCATCCCCGGCAGGGTACAGATGCAGGCCATCGAGGTGCAACGCCATCAGGCGCGGACCCTGCTCTATCGCGAAGCGCTGGAAGAGCTGAAGCGCAACCCGCGGATTGTCGATGTGCGCGAATGCGCGGAGGGCGAAGGTGACCAGTCCCTGTGCCTGCCGAAGGCGTCGGCAGGCGGTGTGCCGGCAGCGGTCGCCGCGAAGCCGACGGCCAGAAGGATCGCCCTCCTGATCGGCAACTACCGCTATCAGTCGCCGATCCCGTCGCTGGAGACGCCCTCGAACGATGTCGACCAGGTTGCGGCATCGCTCAGGCAGAAACTCGGCTTCGACGTCCGCGTCATCAAGAATGCGACGAAGCCGGACATGATCCGGGCGGTTGCCGCCCTGGCGCGCGAGGTCGGTCCCGCCGACAGCGTCTTCGTCTATTACGCCGGCCAC
>CAJPFL010000230.1 GCA_905339315.1 Rhodocyclaceae bacterium | reverse complement strand
CGCCGCTGAAAGTGTCCGGCAGGGTGTCCAGCCAGGCGACGCGGCCGGCCAGCTGCGGCGCGCCGCGGGCGAGGGTGTCCTGCTGGCGCGCGCGCAGCTCGCCGGAGAGTTCGAGGATCTCGTAGCGCTCGGGCAGCGCGCCGCGCCGCTCGAGTTCCCGCAGCAGGCCGACGGCGAGGGCGCCGCTGCCGGCGCCGGCCTCGAGGAGGCGCGGCGCGCTGGCCGCCAGGACCGGTTCGACCTGGGCCGCCAGGGTTTGGGCGAAGAGGGGCGAGAGTTCCGGCGCGGTGACGAAGTCGCCGGCAGGGCCGAACTTGCGCGCGCCGCCGCTGTAATAGCCGAGACCGGGCGCGTAGAGCGCCATCTCCATGTAGCGGGCGAAGGAAATCCAGCCGCCGGCCTGCTCGATCTCGGCGGCGATCAGGGCGGCGAGCCGGCGGCTGCTTTCCGCGGCATCGGCATCGGGCTGGGGCATCGTCATGGCGGGGCCGAATGTGCCCGATTCCGTTAAAATTCGCAAACTTATGGATATGCTGAAAGACAAGGTGGTCCTCGTCACCGGCGCCGCCCGCCGCGTCGGCGCCGAGATCGCGCGCGTCCTGCACGCCGAAGGCGCCAGCCTGGCCCTGCATTACCGCAGTTCGGCGGAGGCAGCGAAGGCCCTCGTCGCCGAGCTGAACGCCGCCCGGGCCGGCTCGGCGCTGGCCTTCCAGGCCGACCTGCTCGACATCGGGCACCTGCCGCGGCTGGTGGAAGAGGTCGTCAAGCACTACGGCCGCCTCGACGCGCTGGTGAACAACGCCTCCAGCTTCCACGCCACGCTGATCGGCAACATCGTCGAGCGCGACTGGGACGACCTGATTGGCACCAACCTCAAGGCGCCCCTGTTCCTGTCGCAGGCGGCGGCGCCGCACCTCGCCGCGGCGCGCGGCGCCATCGTGAACATCACCGACATCCACGACGAGCGGCCGCTGAAGAACTTCCCGCTCTACTGCGCCGCCAAGGCCGGCCTGTCGGGCCTGACCCGCGCCCTGGCCCTGGAACTCGGGCCGCACGTACGGGTGAACGCCATCGCCCCCGGGCCGATCCTCTGGCCGGAGGACGGCTCCTTCGATGCCGCCGCGCAGGCCAACGTCGTCTCGCGCACCCTGCTCAAGCGCTGCGGCGACCCCGCCGACATCGCCCGCACGGTGCTGTTCCTGATTGCCGATGCGCCCTTCGTCACCGGCCAGGTGCTGGCCGTGGATGGCGGCCGGAGCGTGGTGCTGTGAGCAACTATCTCGAGGCGTTGTTGCCGGAGGAACTCGGGGAGAAAGACCGCCACGAGGCCAACAAGCTGGCCAAGCGCCTGCGCCGCAACGTCGGCCAGGCCATCGCCGACTTCAACATGATCGAGGACGGCGACCGCGTCATGGTCTGCCTGTCCGGCGGCAAGGACAGCCATGCGCTCCTCGACATCCTGCTGCAGCTGCGCGAGATCGCGCCGGTGCGCTTCGAGCTGGTGGCCGTGAACCTCGACCAGAAGCAGCCGGGTTTTCCGGCCGAAGTCCTGCCCGAGTACCTGAAGGGGCTGGGCGTCCCCTTCCACATCGAGGAGCAGGACACCTACTCGGTCGTGAAGCGCGTCATCCCCGAGGGCAAGACCACCTGCTCGCTCTGCTCGCGGCTGCGCCGCGGCGTGCTCTACCGCGTCGCCAGCGAGCTCGGCGCCACCAAGATCGCGCTCGGCCACCACCGCGACGACATCCTCGAGACGCTGTTCCTGAACATGTTCTACGGCGGCAAGCTGAAGGCCATGCCGCCGAAGCTGGTCTCCGACGACGGCCGCCACATCGTCATCCGCCCGCTCGCCTACTGCCGCGAGCGTGACCTCGAGGCCTGGGCCGCGCTGCGCCGCTTCCCGATCATCCCCTGCGACCTGTGCGGCTCGCAGGAACAATTGAAACGCAAGGAAACCAAGGCGCTGCTGCGCGAATGGGACAGGCGCTTCCCCGGCCGGGTGGAGAAGATCTTTGCGGCCCTGGGCAACGTCGCCCCCTCGCACCTGGCCGACCCGACGCTCTACGACTTCCGCAACCTGAAGGCCACCGGCCGGCCCGATCCGGAGGGCGACCGCGCCTTCGACCCCGGGGAATTTGATGAATCCGGCATTATTCCGCTTCGCGGCGGGGAGGGGCTTTGATATGATTCGCCGTCAAAGGGAGCCGGGGATCGCAGAGCCTGCATGAACGCCAAGGAAAGCACCAAAGTCGAACGCAACCTCTGCGTGCTGTTTGCCGACGTGTCCGGCAGCACCCGCCTCTACGAGAAGCTGGGCGACAAGGAGGCGCTGCATGCCGTCGAGCGCTGCATCAACCGCATGACGCGCGCCACCGAGCAGTTCAAGGGCCGCGTCATCAAGACCATCGGCGACGAGGTGATGGCGGTGTTCGACAGCGCGGAAGCCGGCATGGACGCCGCCAGCTCCATGCAGCAGCGCGTGGACGACCTGCCGCC
Organism: Rhodocyclaceae bacterium; assembly: GCA_905339315.1. GTDB lineage: Bacteria > Pseudomonadota > Gammaproteobacteria > Burkholderiales > Rhodocyclaceae > Desulfobacillus. The sequence continues at coordinate 14,293 of CAJPFL010000230.1, read as the reverse complement.
GGTGCGCGGCATCAAGCTGGCCATCCGCGTCGGCTTCCACTTCGGCCCCGCCATCGAGGAAGCCAAGGACGTCTTCGGCGACACGGTCAACACGGCGGCGCGCATGGCCGGCCTGGCCAAGGCCGGGCAGATCATCACCACCGCCGACGCGGTTGCCGCGCTGCCGGCGCTGCTGCAGCAGTCCACGCGGGAAATCGACGCCCTTTCCGTCAAGGGCAAGGCCGAGGACGTTCGGGTGTGCGAGGTGCTCTGGCAGGAATCCGACGACCTCACCATGAAGTCCGCCAGCGTCGTCGCGGCCCCGGTCGCCGCCCGCCTGACGGTGCGGCATGGCGACGACGAGATGGTGCTCGACGCCAGCCATAGCGGCGCCTTCTCGCTCGGGCGCGATGCCGCCTGCGACATCATCATCAACGATCGCCGCGCCTCGCGCACCCACGCCAGGATCGAGCGCCGGCGCGACAAGTTCGTGCTGATCGACCAGAGCACCAACGGCACCTATGTCACCTTCCATGGCGAGGCCGAGTTCGCCCTCAAGCGCGAGGAGGTGATCCTGCGCAGCAAGGGCAGCATCAGCTTCGGCCACGCCTTCGACGCCGGGGGGGAAGTCGTCGAGTTCAAGGCCGGCTGAGCGCCGTCCGCGGCGGGAATAACCAAGGCCCCGGTTCGGGGCCTTGGTTTTGGAGCGCAGCGAACTGTTGTCACCCCCTTCCCGGGGAAGGGGGGCGGGGGAAAGGCCGTCACTCAGATGCTGATTTTTTTCAGCGTCTCGGGGTTCTTCACCACCGCTTCGCGGCGCGACTGCGGCGCCTCGATCAGCGCCGCCGGCGGCAGGGTGTCGAGGCGCGAGAGGATGGCGTCCTCCTTGCAGCCGGCCTCCAGCATGACGGTAACCTCGCTGCCGCTGCCCGGGCCGAGATTCAGGCATTGCTTGCCGAGCTTGTGGTTGAGCGGCTTGAGGATGCCCGCCTGGACCAACTCGGCCGGGTTGGCCAGGCCGCCGGACAGCTCCAGGTCGAACACGGCGTCGCTCGCGCTGCTCGAGGCCAGGCTGGCCGCCAGCACGCCGTGCAGGCCGTTCAGTTCATGCATCACCCGCTGCGCCGTATCCCTGTTCGGCAGCCCCTGCAGCCTGAGGCGCACCTTCTGGCCGCTGAAATGGAAGTGGGCGAGGAAGAAGCCCTTGGAGAACTCCTCGCCGATGAGCTTGCCGATGTCGCGCAACGCCTCGTCTTCCGTCGCCCAGCTGGTCTTCTCCGGGATCTGGGTGTTGTAGTAGATCTCCTCGCCGCTCTTCTTGTCGGTGGCCTTCACCGTCCACGAGGAGAGGACGAATTTCTCCACGGTAATGCCCGAGGCGGCGAGCTTCGCCGAGAGCTTTCTGAACTTCGCCTCGCCGGTGACGGCGAAGTCGGCGCCGCCCTTGCCGTCCTTTGCCATGTCGTCGTTCCACAGGCGGAAGCCGAAGGACTGGACGCGCTCCTTGAGGATGTTTTCGGCCACCGGCGAGCGTTGCGCCGGCGCGGCGGGGTCGGCCTCGGCGCTCTTGGCGGTGATCGCCACCGAAATCTTCGGATCGCCGTTGTTGCGGATGAACTCGACGCGTTCCTGCTGCGACATCTGGTTGAGCGACTTCTGCACGTCACGCACGCGCACCGTGGCGCGGGTAGACAGCGACATCAGGCCGTCCTTGCCCAGTTGCGGCTGCTGCTCCTCGAGCACGGCCTGGATGAATTCGCCGCTGCGCACGAGCAGCTTGTCGCGCACCAGCGCGTAGTGCTTGCTGAGGGAGCCCTGCTCGACGTACAGGCCGAGGGCCTTTTCGACGAGCTGCCGCCGGGCGTCCTCGCGCAGGTCGGCGTTGAGCAGGCCCTTGTCGTTCTGGTAGCGCGGGTCGGACGGATCGGCCAGGCCGAGGGCGCTGATGACCATGACGCCGCCGCCGTTTGCCGGTGCCGCCGCCGTGGCCGGCGCTTCGCCCAGGGCGGCGGGGGTCGCGGCGGGCGGGGGCGTGCCGCCCCTGCCCATGAAGACATAGGCTGCGGCGCCGAGGCCGATCACGGCGACGCCGGCGACGATGGCCACGGCCAGCCCGCGCGCGGGCTTGTTTGCCGGCGCCGCCGCCGCGGGCGCCGGGGCGGGTTTGGGCGGGGCGACCGGCTTTCCCGTGGCAAGGGTTTGCTCGGCCGCGCTGACCAGCGTGGCCTCGGCATCGTTGACCAGGGTGGCGTCGGCATCCTCCGGCGCGGCCTGGCCGGCCGCCGCCTGCTTCAGGGCGCCGGCGAACTCGCGACCGCTCTGGAAACGCTCGTCCGGGCGCTTCGCCAGCGCCTTGCGGATCAGGGCGTCGAAGGGACGCGGCACCTGGACATTGAGTTCCGAGGGCGCCGCCGGATCCTCCTTCAGCACCTTGTGCATGATGGTGGTGAGGGCGCCGGTGAACGGCTTCTCGCCGGTGAGGAACTGGTAGAGGATGACGCCGGCCGAAAAGAGGTCGGAACGGCCGTCGACGGTCTGGCCCATGAACTGCTCGGGCGACATGTAGCTGGGGGTGCCCAGCACCGAGCCGGCCTGCGTCAGGTTGGAGGACTCGATGCGGGCGATGCCGAAGTCCGCCACCTTCACCGTGCCGTCCTTCAGCAGGATGATGTTGGCGGGCTTGATGTCGCGGTGCACGACGCCGTTCTTGTGCGAGTAGTCGAGCGCTTCCAGCAACTGGCCCATGATGCGCACGATCTCGGCCATCGGGAAGCGCTCGCTGGCGTCGAAGTGGTCCCGCAACTCCCGCCCCTCGACGAACTCCATGGCGATGAAGGCCGTGCCCTCGTCTTCGCCATACTCGTAGATCTGCACGACATTCGGGTGGTTGAGCCGGCCGGCGGCCTGCGCCTCGCGCTTGAAACGGGCGAGGATCTCCTCGACCTCGGCACGATCGAGCTGCTCGCGGCGCACGGTCTTCAGCGCCACGCGGCGGCCGATCATCGGGTCGAAGCCGTCATAGACGATGCCCATGGCGCCCTGCCCCAGCTCGCCGCGGATCTCGTACTTACCGAGCTTTTTCGGTTCAGTCATGAAGCCCCCTGCGAATGGTGGGTGGGAGCGGCCTACTGGCCGCGATCATTTCGCGGCCAGTAGGCCGCTCCCACAACGTCGTCACTTGTGCTTCGAGTCGATCTCCCAGACGTTCTTCTGCACCAGCCGCTGCACCATGCCGTCGAGCGTCAGGCCGCCGGCCTCGCCGCCCGAGAAGCCCAGCACCGAGGTCGACTTGGCGCCGAGCTCCATCTTTTCTTCGGTGTAGCCGCTGGCGACCTGCTCGGTGGTGTTGGCGTCGATGATCTTCCAGCGCATGCCAATGATCCAGACGCCGGTGGATTCCCCCGTCTGCACCGAACTGACCACCACGTCGCCGGCGGCGCCGCCGCGGCCGCCGCCGAAGATGCCGATCAGCGCGCCGATCGGGCGGCCGCTGAAGCCTTCCTGTGCCTGCGCCACCTGTTCGGCCTTGAGGACGTCGAACTTGATCACCCACTTGGTGGTTTTCAGCTTGCCCTTCTGCAGGTATTTGCGAGCCGATTGCGGATCGCCGAGGTTGTAGGCGAGCTGGAATTCCTGCAGCAGATGGCCGAGGCTGGAGCGCTCCAGCACCTTGAAGTTGGCCTTGGTGAGTTCGATTTCGGCGAAGTCGGCGATGTTGTTGGGGCCGAATTTCTGCATGAAATTGGCGTTGTTGCTTTTTACCTCGCCCGGGATGACGATCAATGCCGGGCCGGGTTTCGAGGCGTTGGCGTACTCGACCGGCTTGTACAGGCCCTTGTCGGCCATCTCGTTGGCCTTTTGCGACGTGCTGCTGCCTTGCGTCGGCGAGGGACTCTCGAAGGTGGGCTGGGCGACGGCCGGCCCGGCCAGCGAGCCCAGGAGAAGGCCAAGGATCCAGAGCGGTTTGTTCATGTCGGTTCCCGTTTATTTGTTGCCGGCGCTGCGGCAATAGTCGTTGTAGAGCTGCGCCACCACCTCGTCCGCCTGTTCGTTCACCAGCGTCAGCGCCATGCCGAGGGTGTCGGTGCCGGAATAGGAATCGGCTCTCGCGGCGACATTGGAGATCGTGCGGCCGCCGGAGGAGACGAGGGTGAAACCCATGTGCACCGCGACCTCGTTGATCTTCAGCACCGGGTTGATGCCGGTCTGCGTCGTGATCAGGCCGCGCAGGATGAAATTGGCGCCGAGCTTCTTCGCGGCGTTGATGGCGGCATCCGGGTCGTTGCGGAAATGCGCCTCGATTTCCGCCTGGGCGATCTGCGCCCGGATCTCCTCCTGCGTGTAGGTCTTCAGGCCGAGGGCGCGCAGGCGGTGGTTGATGGCCTGAAAGTGGGGGCCGTAGCGGCTCTGCGTGGTGTTGTAGCCGTTGGCCGTTCTTTCCGCGATCACCAGCATGATCTTCTGGTTCTTCAGGCGCTGCTTGCAGGGCGTCGACACCAGCTGGCCGATGCGCTGGGCGCGGGCCTGGTCCTCGCCCTTGGCTTTTTCCTCCTCCTCGGAAAACTTGAAGGCTTGTGCACTGCCGCAAGCGAGGGCCAAAGTCAGGGCGTAGGAGACGGCGAGCTGCAGGCGGGTGCGGCGCATGGGCATGTCTCGGCGTGAAGCGCAATGCAAGGGGAATGATTGTGGCAAAAAACAAGCCCCCGTACAACCGCAGCTGACGGTCGGACGGGGGCTGGCGGCGGATTTTGCGGCTGCTTTACTTCTTGGCGGGCGCGGCGGCGGCCGCCGGCTTGGCGGCTTCAGCCGGCTTTGCCTCGGCGGGCTTGGCTTCGGCCGGCTTGTCGGCCTTCAGGCACTCGCTCATGAATTTCTTGCGCGCGTCGCCCTTGAGCTGCTTGTCGCCGGCTTCCTTGTTGCAGGATTTCATCCTGTCCTGCTGGCTGGATTGCTTGTCCTTGAGGCACTCGCTCATGAATTTCTTGCGCTCGTCGCCCTTCTTGTCGGCGGCTTTGTCGTTGCAGGCTTTCATGCGCTCCTGCTGCTTGAGCTGCTTTTCGCTCGGCGCCTTCTTTTCAGCTGCCGGTGCGGCAGCGGCAGGTTTTTTCTCGGCTGCGGCGGGCGCGGCGGTCTGCGCCAGGGCGAGGTTGGCAGCCAGCAGCGAGGCGGCGGCGGCCAGGATGATCTTGTTCATCATTGTGCGTTCTCCTTGATTGGTGTGGTTGCGGCGATGGCCAAAGGAACCCCGATGAAACCAGGCCGCAAGGGGAAGAACGGATGAACGGGATCCTGGTTGACAGCGCTACTGGCCCTGGCCGTCGTCCCCCATCGCCTGCCTGTGCCGCTCGACGAATTCCTTGGTGCTGTCGATGCCGCGCAGTAGCAGGATGGTCGAGCGCACGGCGGCTTCCAGCAGCACCGCCAGGTTGCGGCCGGCCGCCACCGGAATGCTGACCTTTTGCACCGGCACGCCGAGGATTTCCTGGGTCTCGGCGCCCAGCGGCAGGCGGTCGATTTCAATCGCGCCCTTTTGCGGCCGCAGCAGGTTCACCACCAGCTTCAGCTTCATCTTGCGCCGGCAGGCGGTCTCGCCGAAGACGGTGCGGATGTTGAGCACGCCGAGGCCGCGCACCTCGAGAAAATCCCGCAACAGCGGCGGGCAGCGCGCTTCCAGGGTATGCGGGGCGATGCGTGCGATCTCGACGATGTCGTCGGCGACCAGGCCGTGGCCGCGCGAGATGAGCTCCAGCGCCAGCTCGCTCTTGCCGACGCCGGAGTCGCCGGTGATCAGCACGCCCATGCCGAGGACATCCATCATGACGGCGTGCAGCTCGGTGGTTTCGGCCAGCTGCCGCGACAGCCAGATGCGCAGCAGATCGATGACGGTTGCCGCCGCCTGCGGCGTGGAAAACAGCGCCGTAGACGATCTTTCGCAGGCCTCCCGCACCGTTGCGGGAATCGGGCAGCCGTCGGCGACGATGACGGCCGGCGGGTGGGAGGCGATGATCTCGTCCATGTGGCGCGAGACGCGCACCGCATGCTGCTGGGTCGCCCAGTTGATTTCCGGCGCGCCGATGACCTGGATGCGGTCGGGGTGGATCAGGTTGAGGTGGCCGACCAGGTCGGCCGGAGAGGCATGCTGGTGGTTGATGGCGATGGGTGCGTCGAGATTGCCGCAGACCAGCAGCAGCTGCAACCGCTCCCGCTGGTACTCAAACAGCTGCGCGACGTTCGCCTGAAGCATGGGATTCCCAGCCGGTGAACAGGGCATGGACGGCTGCTTCATCGGCTGCGGCCGCCAGCTGCTCGCGGAAGGCGCGATCCGAAAACATCTGTGCCAGTTCCGAGAGGATCTGCAAATGCTGCTCGGTGGCCTGTTCCGGCACCAGCAGCACGAAAAGCAGGCTGACCGGCTTGCCGTCGGGCGCGTCGAACTGCACCGGCGCGGCCAGCCGCATGAAGGCGCCGACCGCCTCCTTCAGTCCCTTGATGCGGCCGTGCGGAATGGCCACGCCCTGGCCCAGCCCGGTCGAGCCGAGCTTTTCCCGGGCGAACAGGCTGTCGAATACCGTGCTGCGGCCGACGCCCTGGTTGTTCTCGAACAACAGGCCGGCCTGTTCGAAGACGCGCTTCTTGCTGCTGGCATCGAGGCCGACCTGGATGTTCTGGAGGGGAAGGAGCTTGGCAATCAGGTTCATGATGTTACCGGCCGCGGAGTGGATGTGGGGGGTGCGGATCGAGGCGGCTGGGAGGCTGTCCTGTGGGGGCTTTCCTTGGCTAGGCGGCGGATTATACCGGGAAAGCCCCTTGTGGCGCGAGGGATTGCGGCAGCGCCTGCGCCTAATCCACGACCTGCCGTTTGAGCGCCTCGTGGGCGTGCTCGCTCTTTTTTTCCTTGTGCTTGAGCATCTGGCGGTCGAGCTTGTCGGCGAGGGCGTCGATGCTGGCGTAGAGGTTCTCGTCCAGCGCTTCGACGAAGATATCCTTGCCGCGGACATGCACCGTCACTTCCGCCTTCTGCCGCAGCTTTTCCACCGACAGGATCACATGCACCGCATTGACGTGGTCGAAGTGCCGGATGACCCGGTCGAGCTTGCTGGCGACATAGTCCCGGATGGCTGGCGTGATTTCGAGATGGTGTCCGGTGATGTTGAGATTCATGCTGGCTCCTTTGCGGGTGGGGACCGGGATGGCGGCCATTCCGGTCCGGTGGTGAAACGGGCTAGATCGATTTCCTCAGGTTGACCGGCGGGATGTTGAGCGCCTCGCGGTACTTGGCGACGGTGCGTCGGGCGACGACGATGCCCTGCTGGCCGAGGATATCGGCGAGCTGGGCGTCGGACAGGGGTTTCTTGCCGTCCTCGGCGCCGACCAACTGCTTGATGAGGGCGCGGATGGCGGTCGACGAGGCGGCGCCGCCGGCCTCGGTGGCGACATGGCTGCCGAAGAAATACTTCAGTTCATACACGCCGCGGGGGGAGGCCATGTATTTCTGCGTCGTCACGCGCGAGATCGTCGACTCGTGCAGGCCGAGCTGGTCGGCGATCTCGCGCAGGGTGAGCGGCCGCATCGCCACTTCGCCGTGCTCGAAGAACTGGCGCTGGCGGTCGACGATCGCCTGGGAAACGCGCTGTATCGTCTCGAAGCGCTGCTGCACGTTCTTGATCAGCCACTTGGCTTCCTGCAGCTGGCTGGCGAGGCCCGAACCGCGCTGGCCCTGCAGGATGTTGGCGTAGAGGCGGTTGATGCGCAGCCGCGGCATGGCCTCGGCATTGAGCGAGGCGGTCCACTGGCCGCGCACCTTGCGCACGACGACGTCGGGGATCACGTAGCGCGTCTCGGCCGGGGAGTACTGCGCGCCCGGGCGGGGATTGAGCGAACGGATCAGCGCCTGGGCCTCGCGCAGCTCGTCCTCGCTGCAGGCGACCGCCTTGCGCAGGCGCACGTAATCGCGTGCGGCAAGCTGGTCGAGGTGATTGCGCACGATCTTCAGCGCCAGGTCGCGCGCTTTCGAGGCGGGCAGGTTGGCCAGCTGCAGCGCCAGGCATTCCGAGGCGCTGCGCGCGCCGATGCCGGGCGGGTCGAAGTTCTGCAGGTGCTTCAGGGCGATCTGCAGTTCGTCGAGATCGACTTCCAGTTCCAGCGGCAGCATGTCGACCAGTTCTTCCAGGCTTTGCGCGAGATAGCCGTCGTCGTCGAGCGCCTCGATCAGCAGCCGCACCAGGCTTCGGTCGCGTTCGGAGAGCGGCATCATGGCCAGCTGCGTGCCGAGGTGGTCGCGCAGGGAGGTGAAGGCGGCCTGGATATCGGCGTAGGTCGGCTCGTCGTCGTTGCGCTCGTCGCGCGCGGCGGCGGTGCCGCCGCCCTCCCAGTCGGCGGGGCTGGCATCGCCGAAGTTCGGCTCCGGCATGGCGCCGTCGAGGGGCTCAGTCGGCGCCTGCAGGGCATCGCCCGAAGCCGAATACAGCGGGGTTTCCGGCGCCGGCTCGTCCTCGCGCTCGAGCAGCGGGTTTTCCTGCAGGAAGTTCTCGATCTCCTGGTTCAGCTCGAGCGTGGACAACTGCAGCAGGCGGATCGACTGCTGCAGTTGCGGCGTCAGGGCGAGGTGCTGAGATAGCTTGAGCTGAAGGGTTTGTTTCATCGACCGACAGGAAAGGTCGGCAAGAGCCAGAGTTGTTTTCTACAGGCGGAAATGCTCGCCCAGATAGACCTTGCGAACGCTTTCATTATAGACAATTTCCTCGGGCTTGCCGGCCGCCAGCACCTCGCCCTCGTTGATGATGTAGGCATGGTCGCAGATGCCCAGGGTTTCGCGCACGTTGTGGTCGGTGATCAGCACGCCGATGCCGCGTTCCTTGAGGAAGCGGATGATCTTCTGGATGTCGAGCACGGCGATCGGGTCGACGCCGGCGAAGGGCTCGTCGAGCAGGATGAAGCGCGGGCTGGTGGCGAGCGCCCGGCAGATCTCGACGCGGCGCCGCTCGCCGCCGGAGAGCGAGATCGAGGTGTTGTCGCGCAGGTGGCTGATGTGCAGCTCGTCGAGCAGCTCGTCCAGGCGCTGCTCGATCTGCTCCTCGGTGAGCGGCTGCAGCTCGAGCACGGCGCGGATGTTCTCCGCCACGTTGAGCTTGCGGAACACCGATATCTCCTGCGGCAGGTAGGACAGGCCGAGCCGCGCGCGGCGGTGGATCGGCATGTGCGTAAACGCCTCACTGTCGACGGTGATCTCGCCGCCGTCGGCGCTCACCAGGCCGACGATCATGTAGAAGCAGGTGGTCTTGCCGGCGCCGTTGGGGCCGAGCAGGCCCACCACCTCGCCGCTTCTCACCTCGAAGGAAACGTCCTTGACGACGGTGCGCGCCTTGTATTTCTTTCTCAGTCCGGTGACCTTGAGCAGACTCATTCTTCTTGTTCCTTGAGCACCTTGCGGATGATGTCGACGGCGAAGCCGCGGCTCTGCAGGAAGCGCGCCTGTCGTGCATAGTCGCTGCGGTCCGTCGGCGGCGCGCCGTACTTGCGCCGCCAGACCTCGCGCGCCCGCGCCGTTTCGCTGCCGGCCCCGGCGGACAGCGCCGCGGCGATGATTTCATCGGCGACGCCCCTGGCGCGCAGGGCGTGGCGCAGCTTGGCCGAGCCGAAACGCGGCGCCCGCGACGAAACGAAGGACTCGGCGAAGCGCGCGTCGGAGAGCAGGCCGGAGCGTTCAAGGTGGTCGAGCACGGCCTGGAGGTCTTCCGGGGTTGCGTCGTCGGCAAGTTTCCGGGCCAGTTCGGCGCGGGAATGCTCGCGTCGGGCGAGCATTTTCAGCGCCCTGCCTTTCAGCGCGCCGCTCAAGCCTCGGCCGCGACGGCGGCCTGTTGCTCGGCGACGCCGACTTCGGCGCGGATCCTGTTCTCGATTTCGCGTGCCATTTCCGGGTGTTCCTTGAGGTATTCGCGGGCGTTGTCCTTGCCCTGGCCGATGCGCTCGCCGTTGTAGGCGTACCAGGCGCCGGATTTTTCGACCAGCTTGTGAATGACGCCGAGCTCGATGATCTCGCCCTCGCGCGAGATGCCCTCGCCGTAGAGGATGTCGAACTCGGCCTGGCGGAAGGGCGGCGCCACCTTGTTCTTGACGACCTTCACCCGCGTCTCGGAGCCGACGACTTCGTCGCCTTTCTTGATGCTGCCGGTGCGGCGGATGTCCAGGCGCACCGAGGCATAGAACTTCAGGGCGTTGCCGCCGGAGGTGGTTTCCGGGTTGCCGAACATGACGCCGATCTTCATGCGGATCTGGTTGATGAAGATCACCAGGGTGTTGGTGCGCTTGATGTTGGCGGTGAGCTTGCGCAGCGCCTGGCTCATCAGGCGCGCCTGCAGGCCGGGCAGCTGGTCGCCCATCTCGCCCTCGATCTCGGCCTTCGGCGTGAGCGCGGCGACCGAGTCGATCACCACCACGTCGATGCCGCCGGAGCGCACCAGCATGTCGGCGATTTCCAGCGCCTGTTCGCCGGTGTCGGGCTGGGAGATCAGGAGGTCGGAAACATTCACGCCGAGCTTGGCAGCGTACTGCGGGTCGAGGGCGTGCTCGGCGTCGATGAAGGCCGCCGTGCCGCCGAGCTTCTGCATCTCGGCGATGACCTGCAGCGTCAGGGTCGTCTTCCCGGACGATTCCGGTCCGTAGATTTCCACCACGCGGCCGCGCGGCAGCCCGCCGATGCCCAGCGCGATATCCAGGCCGAGCGAGCCGGTCGACACGACCTGAATGTCGCGATCCACCTCGCCGTCGCCCAGCCGCATGATCGAGCCCTTGCCGAACTGCTTCTCGATCTGGGCCAGCGCGGCCGAAAGCGCCTTGCTCTTGTTGTCATCCATGGTGATTTTCCTTCTCAGTCTGTTGAATTATGGCACACTCTTTGCCGGGCCGGCCGATGCCATCCAATGATCGTAAAACATAATTAATACAACATATTAAATATAAGTTAGGGCTTGCTTATGGCAGTCTTTGGAGCAGGCCCTGCAGGGCATGAAGGACCGACTGGCGGCGCACCGCTTCGCGGTCGCCGCAGAAGTGCAGCGTCTCGGCCGTCGGCTCCCTGTCCCGCAGGACCCAGGCGAAGCATACGGTGCCCACTGGCTTACCAGGTGAGCCACCCGTCGGCCCCGCCACGCCCGATATTGCCAGGGCGGCCTGGGCATGGCTGCGCCGCAGCGCCCCGGTCGCCATCTCGCGCACGACCGCTTCGCTGACCGCGCCCTGCTCGCGCAGGGTCTCGGCCCGGACCCCAAGCAGCTCCTGCTTGGCGGCGTTCGAATAGGTGACGTACCCCCGCTCGAACCATTGCGAGCTGCCGCCGGTGGCCGTGACGACCTCGGCCGCCCAGCCGCCGGTGCAGGACTCGGCGCAGGCGAGCATCAGCTTGCGCGAGAGCAGGGCCTCGCCGACGAGGGCCGAGAGCCGTTCCAGTTCGCTATCCATTGAAGATCGCCTTGAAGAGTGCCAGCGCCAGCAGGGTATAGCCGGCGGCGACGAGGTCATCGAGCATGACGCCGAAGCCGGTTTTCACGTGGCTGTCGATCCAGCGCGCCGGCTGCGGCTTGACGATGTCGAAGAAGCGGAACCAGATGAAGGCCGCCAGCTGCCACAGCCAGCCGTCCGGCGTCATCAGCAGCACCAGCCAGAAGGGCACCATTTCGTCCCAGACGATTGCGCCGTGGTCGACTTCGCCGAGGGCGCGGCCGGCGCGGGCGATGACGAAAGCGCCGAGGACGAAGGCGGCGGCCAGGAAGAGCAGGAAGCCAAATGCGCTGAAATGCGGCCTGATGAAGGGAAACAGCAGCCAGGCCGCCAGCGTGCCGGCGGTGCCCGGCGCCGCCGGTGCGAGGCCGCTGCCGAAGCCCAGCGCGATGAAGTGTGCCGGGTGGGCGAAAAGGAACCTCGAGTCCGGCCTGTTCATTGGGCGAAATGGTCGTAGCCGCGCCGACCGACGGGCATCGGCTTGCCGTCCGCATCGCGCAGGACCAGCTCTGCCGTCGGACCGGCGCGCAGGCGGCCGATGCGCGCGAGCGGCAGGCCGAGCCGCCCGGCGAGCGCATCGATGTCGCCGCGCCGCGCGGGCGGGGCGGCGAAGGCCAGCTCGTAGTCGTCGCCGCCGGCGAGGAGGCACCGCTGCGCCAGCGCCGCATCCGCGTCGGCGCCGGCATCGAGCGCGTCGTGCGGCAGCAGGGCGAAGTCGATGTCCGCCGCCAGGGAGGAGCGCTCGAGGATGTGGCCGATGTCGGCGATGAGGCCGTCGGACACGTCGATCGCCGCCGTGGCCAGGCTGCGCAGAGCGAGGCCGAGGGCGACGCGCGGCTGCGGACGGACGAGCGCGGCCTGGCACCGCGAAACCGCCGTCCCGCGCAGACTGACTTTTCCGAGCCGGTGATTCAATGCCAGCGCCGCCAGACCGGGCGCGCCGGATACCCACAGGTCATCGCAGTGCCGTCCGCCGGCGCGAGTCAGCGCCTGTCCCTGCGGTACCTCGCCGAACACGGTGGGAGCAAGGTTGAGCGGTCCGCGCGTCGTGTCGCCGCCGATGATGTCGACGTCGAAGGCCTCGGCGCAGGCGAAGAAGCCGCGCGCAAAGGCAGCGATCCAGGTTTCATCGGCTTCCGGCAGCGCGGCGGCGATCACCGCCCAGCGCGGCTGCGCGCCCATGGCGGCGAGGTCGGACAGGTTCACGGCGAGCGCCTTCCAGCCTAGCGCCTCGGGTTCCGCATCGGGCAGGAAGTGGGTGCCTGACGCCAGCATGTCGGTGGAGACCACCAGGTCCATGCCCGGCGCCGGGCGCACGATGGCGCCGTCGTCGCCCACCCCCAGCACCGTGTGGCGCACGGGCCGGGTGAAATGGCGGGCGATCAGCGCGAATTCGGAAGGCAGGCGTCCTCCGCGCGCCGGCTTACATCTTCCCGGCGGGCGCCGCGGCAGGAGCCGCTGCCGGGGCGGCCGCCGACGGGGCGGGTGCGGCCGACGAGGCGGGTGCAGCCGCGGCCTTCTCCGCCTTCTTGCCGAACTCGTTGATGGTGTCGCCGCGCAGGGTCAGGGCGAAGGTCATGAAGACCAGGCCGCCGATGAACAGCGCGAGCACGGCGTAGATCCACCAGTCGGCGACGTAATGCTTCGGATGCTTGTCTTCCGCCGTCTGCGGGTTGGCGCGAACGTAGGGTTGCTTGCTCATGGCTCCTCCTTGGTTGATGCCGACTTGTTGCGTCGATTGCCTCGCATGATTTCATGCGGCCGGATCTGCGCGGCCAGCTTGTCCAGCACGCCGTTCACGTACTTGTGGCCGTCGGTGCCGCCGTAGCCCTTGGCCAGCTCGATGGCTTCGTTGATGATCACCTTGTAAGGCGCTTCGGGGTGGTGCCTGAGCTCGTGGGTGGCGAGCAGCAGGATGGCCCGCTCCACCGGCGAGAGCCCGGAGTAGGGCCGGTCGAGCTGCGGCTCGATGAGCGCCTGCAGCGCCGCCGCCCCGCCGATGGCGCCGCGCAGCAGCAGGTCGAACAGCGGCCGGTCCATCTTCTCGAAGCCCGCCACGCCGGCCAGGTGCGCCTCGATCGCCGGCACGTCATGGCCGGCGAGCTGCCACTGGTAGAGGCCCTGCAGCGCGAATTCGCGCGCGCGGCGTCTGGGGGATTTCATTTCTTGAGGAAACGCTGGAGATTTGCCATTTCGACGGCCGCCTGGCCGGCTTCCATACCCTTCTGCGCCATGCGCGAGAGCGCCTGGTCGTCGTCCTCGGTGGTGAGCACGCCGTTGGCGATGGGCACGCCGGTGGCGAGCTGCGCGTCGGTGATGCCGCGCGCCGACTCGTTGGAGACGATCTCGAAGTGGTAGGTCTCGCCGCGGATGACGCAGCCGAGCGCCACCAGGGCGTCGAAGCGGCCGCTCTGCGCCATGGCCTGCAGGATCAGCGGCAGCTCGAGCGCGCCCGGCGCGGTGACGAGCAGCATGTCGGCGGCGCGCACGCCGAGGCGTTTCAACTCGGCCGTGCAGCCGCCGAGCAGGCCCTCGCCGACATCCTGGTTGAAGCGGCTCATGGCGATGCCGATGCGCAGGCCGGCGCCCTTCAGGTCGGAGTCGAATTCCTCGATGTCGTCGTAGTGCGCCATGGGTTTATGCCTTCGCGTCGTCGGGTGTCAGATAGCCGGTGATCTCCAGCTGGAAGCCCGCCATGCTCGGCATCTTGCGCGGGCTGGCGAGCAGCTTCATGCGGCGCACGCCGAGGTCGCGCAGGATCTGCGCGCCGATGCCGTACAGGCGCGGGTCCCACTTCGCGGCCGGCTTGGCCGCCTCG
>CAJPFL010000229.1 GCA_905339315.1 Rhodocyclaceae bacterium | reverse complement strand
GAGGCCGAAGACCAGCGGGAACCAGCCGCCGTCGGCGATCTTCACCGAGTTGGCGGAGAAGTACATCAGGTCGATGACGGCGAAGGGCAGGGCGCCGAGGAAGGCGCGCCAGAACGGCCAGCCCCAGACATAGCGGGCCACCACGAAGGCCAGCAGGTCGGTGATGAACATTGTGCCGGTGACGGCGATGCCGTAGGCGGCGGCGAGGTTCGAGGAACTGCCGAAGCCCACCACCAGCGCGATCACCGCCACCAGCAGCGTCCAGTTGATGCTGGCCAGGTAGATCTGGCCGATCTGCCGGTCGGAAGTATGGCTGATGTCCATGCGCGGCGAAAAGCCGAGCTGGATCGCCTGCTGGGTGATGGAGAAGGCGCCCGAGATCACCGCCTGCGAGGCAATCACGGTGGCGGCCGTCGCCAGGGCGACCATCGGATACAGCAGCCAGGCCGGCGCCATGAGGTAGAACGGGTTGGCCAGCGCCTCCGGGTTGCGCAGCAGCAGGGCGCCCTGGCCGAAGTAGTTGAGCAGCAGCGCCGGCAGCACGAGGCCGAACCAGGCCAGCTGGATCGGCCGGCGGCCGAAGTGGCCCATGTCCGCATACAGGGCCTCGGCGCCGGTCAGCACCAGCACCGCGGCGCCGAGAGCGAAGAAGCCGAGCAGCGGATTGGCCTCGAAGAAGCGCAGCGCATGCCAGGGGCCGAGGGCCTGCAGGATCGCCGGGTCGCGGGCGATGCTGATCGCGCCGAGCGTGCCGAGCGTCAGGAACCAGAGCACCATGACGGGGCCGAAGAGGCTGCCCACCGCGGCCGTGCCGCGGCGCTGCACCGAGAACAGCGCGACGAGGATGACGATCGACAGCGGCAGCACGTAGGGCTTCAGCGCCGGCGTGGCGACCTCCAGGCCCTCGACCGCCGACAGCACCGAGATCGCAGGCGTGATGACGCCGTCGCCGTAGAACAGGGCGGCGCCGAACAGGCCGAGCACGACGATGGCGCGGCGCTGCCAGGCATCCTTCTTCATCGGGTGCAGGGCCAGCGCCATCAGGGCCATGATGCCGCCCTCGCCCTTGTTGTCGGCGCGCGTGATGAACAGCACGTACTTCAGGCTGACCACCACCATCAGCGACCAGAAGATCAGCGAGAGCAGGCCCAGCACGTTCTCCGGCGTGATCGGCACCGGGTGGTGCGCGCCGCCGAAGATTTCCTTCATGGCATACAGGGGGCTGGTACCGATGTCGCCATAGACCACCCCGAGGGCGGCCAGCGAGAGTGCGGCGGTGCGTTCCTTGACGGTGCTTGCGGACAAGATGCGTGCCTCTTGGATCAGGTTTGAAAGCGGTAGCCGACGCCGGTCTCGGTGAGGAAATGGCGGGGGCGGGCGGGATCGTCTTCGAGCTTCTGGCGCAGGCGGCCGACGTAGATGCGCAGGTAATGGCCCTGCTCGGCATGGCCGGGGCCCCACACCTCGCGCATCAGGTGGCGGTGCGTCATCACCTTGCCCTCGTTGGCCAGCAGCACCGCCAGCAGGCTGTATTCGATCTGGGTCAGGTGCACATCCGCGCCGTTGCGGCGCACCTGGCGCCGCGACAGGTCGACCTCGACCTCGCCGAAGCGGCGCAGCGGCGTGGCGTCCTCTTCCAGGGCATGCCGCCGCAGCAGGGCGCGCACGCGCGCCAGCAGTTCGCCGACGCCGAAGGGCTTGGTCAGGTAGTCGTCGGCGCCGGCATCGAGCGCCGCGATCTTGTCTTCCTCGGCGGCGCGGGCGGAGAGGATGAGGATCGGCACCTTCGACCAGGCGCGCAGGGCGCCGATGAATGACAGACCGCTCATGTCGGGCAGGCCGAGGTCGAGGATGACCAGGTCGGCCTTTTCGGAAGCGGCGGCATCCAGGCCCTGTCGTGCCGTGGCGGCTTCGACGGCGGCGCAGCCTTCGCGCCGCAGCGCATCGCAGACGAAGCGCCGGATCTGGCTCTCGTCCTCGACGACGACGACCCTTCCGGCGATGTCGCTCATTCCGTCACCTCGTCGGCCATTGCCGGCGGCGTGCCCAGCGGCAGGGTGAAGCGCACGCAGGCGCCGCCGGGCCGGTTCGCGGCTTCGATCGTGCCGCCGTGGGCGTGGACGATGGCCTTGCAGATGGCCAGCCCCAGCCCCGTGCCGGCGATCGGCGTCTCGTCATGGCCGCGCACGAACGCGTCGAAGACCTCGTCGATGCGGTCCGGCGGAAAGCCCGGGCCGTCGTTGTCGACCGAGATTTCCAGCATGCCGTCCTGGACGCGTGCGACGAGGCCGATCGACGAACCTGCCGGGGAATACTTGGCGGCATTCTCCAGCAGGTTGCAGACGACGCGCTCGATGAGCACGGCGTCGAAACGGACCAGCGGCAGATCCCCGGGCAGCTGGATGGACAGGGGGCGGCCCGCCAGCAGGTGGGCCAGCAGGCGGGTGCCGGAGCCGACGACTTCCTCGAAGGGCTGCCACTCCAGCCTAAGGGCGACGTTGCCCGCCTGCAGGCGGGCCATTTCCAGCATGTTGGAGAGCATGTGGTGCATGGCCTGGGCCTGGTCGCGGATGATGTCCGCAGTGCCGGCCGTCGTGGCATCGGCGGGCGACCGGCCTTGCGCGAGCGTGTCGGCCAGCCCGATCAGGCTGGTCAGCGGCGTGCGCAGGTCGTGCGAGAGCGAGGCCAGTATCGAACTGCGCAGCCGCTCGGCGGCGATCTGTACTTCGCTCCGCTGCGCGACCTCGGCGTAATGCAGCCGCTCGAGGGTGATGGCGACGAGGGAGGCCGCCGCTTCCAGCAGGGGGCGATGGCCGCGCAGCTTTTGCGGGTCGTCGGTGCGCGGGGCCGCGGCGAGGACGCCGCGGACGCGATTCGCGGCGGAGGCGGCGGACAGGGGCAGGAACAGGATCGCGATGCCGGTGCCAGACAGCGAGTCGGTCTCGACGATCGCATTGCGTTGATAAGCCGAAAGGGCGAAATTCAGTTCGAGCGGCGCCAGGTGCCGGGGACCGCAGGGGCGCAGCGGGGCCTGAGCGTGCCCGGGCCCGGCGATCAGCAGGGTGGCCGTCAGGTCGAGATGCGCGTGGAAGCGGCCGACGATCTCGTCCACCTGCTCGATGTTCAGGGCGGTGCCGAGTTCCCGCGCCAGCTCGTAAAGCTGCCGCATGTTGCGTTCGCTGGCCTGCGCCGCCGCGGTGCGCTCGGCGAGCCGGGCGACCAGGTGGGAGGTGATCAGGCCGATGGCCAGCATTACGGCGAAGGTGATCAGGTACTCGGCGTCGGCGACGGCGAAGGAGAGGTAGGGCGGAACGAAGAAGAAGTCGAACAGGGCAACGCTGAGGAACGCCGCCAGCACCGCCGGCCCGCGCCCGAAGCGGACGGCAACGACGAACACGACGAGCAGGAACAGCATGTCGATGTTGGCGACATCGAGCCGTTCCCGCAGGGGCAGCAGCACCAGCATCGTGGCGATGCAGAGCGCGGCCGCCAGGAGATAGCGCCATTGCTGCCAGCGGGGGGACGTCTTGAAGTTCATCGTTGAACGCCTGTGCCGAATCGTTACGGCTGCAGTGTCCTACAGACGACGTAAAAAAGGCGTAAACGGCGGGGCGCCCGAAATCCGCGCGGGTCAGCCATCCCGGCCGGCGCCGTGTCGCGGAGACTGACTTTTGCTCACGAGTGGTATGGAAGCGGACTCTAGGCCCGTTTCTCTTCCAGTTCCTCCGCCAGTTCCTCGAACTGCTCCAGCGCCGCGCGCAGATCCTCGACGATCTCGCGGGCGATCACGTCGGGGTGGGGCAGGTTGGCGGAATCCTCCAGCGCCTCGTCCTTGAGCCAGAAGATGTCGAGATTGAGCTTGTCGCGCTTGAGCAGCTCCTCGTATGAGAAGGCCTTGAAGCGCTCGGTCTCCTGCCGCTCGTGCCGGTTTGCCGAGTTGAAGCAGGCGACGAAGTCGTTCAGGTGCTCGGGCCTGAGCGGGTTTTCCTTCAGCGTGAAGTGCTGGTTGGTGCGCAGGTCGTAGATCCACAACTTCCGCGTCCATGGCGTTTCCGCGGCCGGCTTGCGGTCGAAGAACAGCACGTTCGCCTTGACGCCTTGCGCGTAGAAGATGCCGGTGGGCAGCCGCAGCAGGGTATGCACGTCGGCCTGCTTGAGCAGTTCGCGTCGCACGGTCTCGCCGGCGCCGCCCTCGAACAGCACGTTGTCCGGCACCACTACCGCGGCGCGGCCGTGCTGCCTGAGGATCGAGAAGATGTGCTGCACGAAGTTAAGCTGCTTGTTCGAGGTGGTTGCCCAGAAATCGTCGCGATGCACGCTCAGGCTCTGCCGCTCTGCCTGGCCGGCGTCGGTGACGATGGTCACGCTGGATTTCTTGCCGAAGGGCGGATTGGACAGCACCACGTCGTATTCGCCGTGGCGGGCCGCCAGCGCATCGCGCAACTCCACCGGCACCGGCGAATCCGGCTCGCCGCCCACGCCGTGTAGCACCAGGTTCATGCAGCACAGGCGGGCTACCGAGTCGACCAGTTCCATGCCGCGCAGGCCGTGGGTGTTGAGGTGTCTGAGATCGCTCTTCGACAGCTTGTTGTGATTGCGCAGCCACTCGTGCGCGGCGAGCAGGAAGCCGCCCGTGCCGCAGGCCGGGTCGCAGATCACCTCGCGCGGCGTCAGATTCATTACCTCGACGATGGCGCGGATCAGCGGGCGCGGCGTGAAGTACTGGCCGGCGCCGCCCTTCACGTCCTCCGCGTTCTTCTGCAACAGGCCCTCGTAGGCGTCGCCCTTCACATCGGTGTCCAGTTCCGACCACGACTCCTTGTCGATCAGGTCGGCGATCAGCCGTTTCAGCTTGGCCGGGTCCTGGATCTTGTTCTGCGCCTTGCGGAAAATGGTGCCGATGATGCCCGGCCGCTTGCCCAATTCCTCCAGCGTGTGGCGGTAATGCGTCTCCAGATCGTCGCCGTCCAGCTTGCGCAGCGTGTCCCAGCCGAAGCCCTTCGGGATGGGTGATTTCTCGTTGAACGGCTCTCGCGTGCGCTCGTCCGCCATCTTGAGGAAGAGCAGATAGGTGAGCTGCTCGACGTAGTCGCCGTACGACAGACCGTCGTCGCGCAGGACGTTGCAATAGTTCCAAAGCTTGGAGACGAGGGTGGATGCGTTCATATCTATCAGTATCTGGCAGCAATTCGCAGCCGGTTACTCAAGACCCGTAAAGAGTCAGAGCTATATTGTGAGCGATCAATTTTCACTGGGGGTGGAATTTGATCGCCCAGGATGTAGTCATGCAACCCCTAAAATCCAACCCTCTTTATCCGCTCTGGTTCTCTCTGGGAGGACGAGTGGCGGCTCAAAGTAGCGCTTCAGAAGTCCACGCGCAGCAGATTCGGAAAGCCAGCGGGCCACGGCATAGGCGTCCTGCTCATCGGCGGTGCGGTCATCGCGTTCGTAACGGCGGCGGAATATAGAGGGATACACCTCCGCGATCACCGCTTTGCCCGGGGCCGGCGACCAGCCGTCGAACGGCCAGAAATGCACGCGATTACCAACAGCACCGCGAATGCGCTTGAGCCAGGGGATGCCGGCGTGGGAGGACTTCGCCACCGAGCCTTGTACATCGAATTGAAAGACGCTCTTTGCCGAGGATGTCCATTCTTCGCACAGTCGGAATTCGGAAGGCTCGCCTCTGCGCAGTCCCTGCCCCGGCCAGTCAGGCAGCGTGCGGGCAATGGCGCCGTCACGGACGAAATCCACATACACATGGTCGCGATCCGTCGGCCAGTGTTTGGTGAAATCGTTGAGAAACTGCGGCCAACTGGTGAGCCGATAGCGTTCAAAGTAACTCAGGGGGAAGGAAAAGGCATGGTCTATGCCCGCTATATACTGCACGTTTTGCCGGGCAAGATCGATGAGCCAGTTTGCCAACTCTGCACGCGTCCAGTAGGCCGGAGCGCCGTTCTGTCTCTGGGATGGACCGTCCTGTCGCTGGGGTGCGCTACCGGGGCGCGCGGAATAAGCTTGCAGGGACTTTAGCCTTGCGTTCGCCGCTTCTGCACCAGAGTAGTCAATACCGATAAAGAGGTCGAAGTCGGTCACTGCCGCGCGAATTCGATGACTCTCTGCCGCTCGCGATAAGGCATGACGATCGCGCCGGCATTCTCCAATTCGGTCACAACCTCACGCCGGGCTCTGCCGCGTGCAGTCGTATCGTCCGGGCCTTCGACTGCGAACAGCACTTGATCCGGAAGCAGATTGCGTTTCTTCAGCGCATTGACCCGCCAGATCCACTGTCCGCCATGGTCGATGATGCGCGCAGCCTCGCCATAGCCCAGGTTCAGCGGCTTGATGATCTTGACCGCATGCTCGTGCTCCATTGCCACGAACGGGAACTGTGCGTGGTACTCATCGTTGCCGATCCGTGCCGGGAGAAAGCGGTGATGCAGGTTCGCCTCGCGGAGCCAGCCGCGCACACCCCGATCCAGCATTTTCTCCTGATATTCGTGGGTGACGAAGTTACGCTCTACGTAATATTCGTAAAGGGCTGCGAGCTGCGCCCGCACGTCCGTGGCGAGCACGATCCGCGGTTCGCCGAAGCGCAGCATGGTTTCCCGAGGCTTGATGACCTCGTTCCAGAGCGCCAGCGCATTATCGTGGTCGAGGCCCTTGAGGCGGCGGTCGGTGCCCAGTCGCTTGAGCATCTCGTCTATCCGCGCCAACTCCTCGCGGAAAGTCCGCATCGCCGCGCGAAAGACCTTTGCATCGAGCTGCTCGAAAAAATTGGTAACCCTGGCGTAGCGGTTCATCAGCAGCTTGAAGCCGAAATACCGTGCCTTGGGAGCGAACAGCACGATGCCGACGTTGGCGAACTCCCCCGTTTCCACGAACGGCAGGAATCGCACGATTGCGTAATGGCATGCGGTATTTGTCATGGCGGCAGCAGCCAAAATGTTTCGTCAAATGCCCTGTCCAGCAGGGTTCTGGTGTCGGTGAGAGAGAAATCCAGCGGTATCGTTCGCTCGGGATCGACGAAGTACCACGCTTCGGGGATATTACCGCATGCTTCGGCCCAAATGCCAAGCGCCGCCCCAAGCCTCTCCACATAGGCGTCTTTGGCCAGGAAGTCGCTGAATAACAAGGGAATATCCTCGGCGAAAACATGCAGTTGGACGAAATCCCGTGGCGAAAAGACCGGATCGAAAGCCAAATTGTGGTCGATGACGACAAGCGAGCCATCGTTCTGAGGATTCCAGAGCAGGTTCGGGTTGCCGCCGGTTGCCGTCAGGTTGCGGTCGGCGTTATGGACCCACCAGTCGAAAACGAGCACGTCGCGCCGCAGCTTTTCGGAAACCAGTTCCCGGTGTACGTCCATAAGTTCGACTGCATTGACGCGGCGCGAAGCGAAGACCTCGCCCGATCCCAAGTCCCGTAGCCATCCCGTCGTATCGGCCTCGATGAGTTCATCGGGAACCGTTGCGATCACATAGGGGGCGATTGGCAGGCCAAGGCGCTCCGCCAACTGGGCGCACAACCATTCCGCAATCAGGCCCGAGCGCGTCGCGGAGTGGCCTTTCACGAAATAGACCTCGCCATCGTCGCCACGGCAGACATAGGGCTCGGTCCGTCCCTGGACGGAGCGTTCAAGGACTTCGACTATCGTCAGGTTCATGCGTCAGGTGGCCTCATGAATTGTCATCGCCAATCATTGATTTCGGATGGAGACTATTTCGCCTTGGTTAGGTTCTTGAGGGCGTCCGAAAGCAGGTCGAACAGTTGATGCCTCGTAACAGAATCGTCCTTCTCGGGAGAATCCGGCTGGCCGAAGAATTTTTCAGTCAGCTTTTCCTTGAGTTCGTGGCGTTTTGGTTCAGGAAGCTGGACGAGGTAGGCGTCGATTGAAGCAAGCTCAACTTGTACCTTGCGGTTCTGTTGCTCGCGACGGCGGTGTTTAGATGATTCCTGCGCCGCATATATAGCAGGGATCGCAATGACGAATACGGTCGCGAGACGAAAGGCGAATACCTTCCAGTCAAGCTCCGGATGTTCAAAGCTTTGATAGAAGCTGATACCCCCTACGACGATCATCGCCCCCATCAAAGAAAGAGCAATCCACCTTAGCAAATTGGCCGCAGATGCATCCTTGTCGGCAGTTGAGGCAAAGTGGCCGGAGAGAGACGCAGAACCAATGGCACCAAAAATGGCGTCGACTTCCTCTTTGCGCTTTTGGAAGAACTGCATGAACTCCTTGCTGGATTCCTTGTTTCCTTCTAAAAAGGCCACCCACTCCTTTTCGCGCTTTTCGTTGCCCTTGATAGCCTCGGCATCGAGGTTTTTCTGCTGGGTAGAAAACTCTGTAAGGAAACGCTGCGATGCTGCTGCGTACTCAGTTGCTCTGGTCGATTCAGTTTGGGAGAACTGCCTTTGAAAATCTGCGATTGACTGATCCAGCCGTGATTTCTGCTGGTCGATAGTTTGACGGAGTGACTCAACGTCTGCGGTTGAGGATTGAATTGTCCCCGTGAGCGATGTCAGCAGAGCTTCGACCTGCTGGCTGCGCTTGCGAAGATTCTCGACTTCATCGATTAGTCTTTGCTGGAATGCTGCTGCCGCATCAGCATGAGATTTCGATATCCCCTCTGGAGAGACTGCGTCGATCGGCCTAAGTACATTCAGAATTTCATCGACAGTGGTATTTGCGTTCTGAAGCTGCGACACATTTGCCGTTTGAGCGAAGTCGCGCGTGTACGTCGTCAAGTTAGAGAGCCAGCTACCGATATTGGCCCACGTGCTAGGGTGAAATAACTCGGGGTCCAACGACGACAACCGTGCGTCAAGTACTCGCAATGTTTTCTGAAGCCGCGCGAAGTTGGTCAAGTCCGTTGCGCTTAGAGATTCAGTTTTCACTGTATCAAGAAACCCAAGCGATTCCCGAAGGCGCTGATTAGCCTGTAGCGCCTCGAAGTTTTGCGTCCAGATTGACATGTGAACCCCCTACCGACTAATTGTGCGACATAGATGAGGACGTGGCACTAAAGGCTTGTTGAAGTATTGATTGCTTTAAACGCTCGGCGTGGATGAAATCGGCAGTGACCTGGGTTTCGAGTTCCTCGACGACGGAGAGGCGGCGGTCGACTTCTTCGACGATTTCTCGCTGACGCGCTAACGGAGGCACGGGGACGATGATCGATTTTATTTCGCCCAGATTGAGCCGTGGGCGACCAACGCCATGCATGCGCTCTTTGGTTGCCCGCCTTGTCTTGTCAGCGTTGAGTGCATACATCAGGTATTTGGGCAACACCGAACCACCAGCCTTAAAGCGGATGCAGTCGGCCTTGACGATTGCAGGGCCGATGTCGTCAGGAATCAGGCAAGCGCGTGGCAAGGTTTCTCCGAGTCCGGCGATGACCAAGTCGCCGGGGAAAACCCGATGTTTAGAGAGGCTGGCGAAATGATCCTCTGAGATGTGCGCCTTCTCATCGACAAACACCCCGTCGCCAATGTTCTGCAAGCGGATGACGCGCGGCCCTGTCGAAGTGTAATGCGCGGTTTTCAGCTTCGACCCGAAAGGGCCGTCTGTTATGGAATTCGGCTCTTTCGCAGCTAGCGCTTGAATCTCAGACTGTGTCCATCCATCCGTGCCACCGGAGCCATCCAGTTCGCCCAGTATTGCAGCGGAAAGAACACTTGCGCGGTAGCGCTTGAGGTTGGCCTGGGCGCGCTTGAGGGCGGCGACGCCGGCTTCGAGGCGGCTGAGGCGTTCTTCGATTTCGGCGACGATGCGGCGTTGATCGTCGAACGGTGCGATTGGGACGTTAACGTTACGAATGATCTCTTGGCTGATGTTGGGTTGCGCACCGCCTTTCCCAAGATTGACGAGAGTCTGTTTGTTTGCTGCAAGAAAGTGAAATAGATACTTCGTGTCGACTTCTGGTGGCAGGAAAATTCCGCATACCGCCTGATTCGTTGCAGCGTCCATGCCCAGAACTCCGAGCTTTCCGACAGTTGCACCGTAGAGCGCAATACAGAGAGTGCCCTTTGGAAATACCTTTGCGCTCGATCTACTTAGCCCATCAGATGTAATCGTCTCCTCGGTTTCAAAGACGACGCCATCATTTAGTTCACCTGATTTGACCCACGGTATTGCACCGCCAAAAAAGGCTGGATTGCCGCGCTTGGGCGTGCCACCACTCGCCGTTCGAGCAAAGTCACCAATTCGCTTCGTTGGCCAACTGCTCATTCCACCAGCACCCCATTCAATTCATCCATCACCGCCCACAGCCGCTCGCCGAAGACGCGGTAGGCCGGGCCGAGTTCGTTTCCTGCCTTCAGTGCATCGCGGTCGACGCTGCCGCTGGCGATGACGCGGTCGCGCATTTTCTCCAGCCAGGCGCGCTCCTCGTCGGTGAAGGCGATGCCCTGGGCCTTCTTGTTCGCCAGCCAGAGTTCGTAGCGGGCGAGGACGTGCTGCTCGAAGGGTTCCAGCACGGGCTCCTGGCCGAGGGTGAAGCGCACCAATGAAACGAGGTCGGTGAAGCGCTGGGTCTGGCCGGCAATCCTGCCGGGCACGGCCTTGGCGTAGGCGCCCCACAAGCGCTCGCGGGTCATGCGTTCGGGCGCGGACTTGAGCTTGTCTTCCAGGCTTTTCAGCATGTCTTCCGTCAGCCGCTGCCGGTAGGGGCGGCTGTAGAGCACCTGCAGGGCCTCGATCTCGGCGCGGTGCTGCTCGATGTAGGCGTGGAAGGACTGGATGAGGTGCTCGGCCTCGCGCTTGGCCTCTTCGCTCAGTTCGCTGGCGAGCAGCACGTCGAGGGTGGTGGTGTCGATGACCTGCTCGTTCTCCTGCTTGAGGCGCTCCAGCACTTCGCGCACGGCGGGCGCGTCGAAGGGGGCGCAGGCCTCGGCGGCCAGCCGGGCGCGGGCCTCGGCGAGGTCGGCTTCGGTGGGCGCGCCGGTGTTGGCGTTGCGGGCAGCCGCCGCGTGGATGCGGTCGGGGTCGAAGGCGGCGAGCAGCGCCTCGGCCATCTCGGCGAGGTTCCGGCCGCCGCTGGCTTCCTGCACGCGCTTGCGTTGCGCCGGGTCGATGTCGCGGTCGAGCCGGGCCAGGCGCGAGGCGAGCGAGGAGAGGGCGGCCTCGTCGCGCTTGCCGAAGGCGACCTGCAGCATGAGGTCGCGAAAGGAGACGCCGGGCTTCTTCTCCAGCGGGCGCGAGTCGGTCTTGTCGCTCTCGCAGACGCCGACGGCGTCCACGATGACGAAGCGGTCCTTGGTCTTGGCGTCGGCGCCGCTGACGGCCTGCAGTTCGGTGGGCGAGAGCACGCGAGTGCCGCGGCCCTTCATCTGCTCGAAGTAGACGCGGCTTTTCACGTCGCGCATGAAGACCAGGCATTCCAGCGGGCGGATGTCGGTGCCGGTGGCGATCATGTCCACCGTGACGGCGATGCGCATCTGCGGAGAGTTGCGGAAGGCGGCAATCATGTCCTTGGGCTTCTTGTACTGCCGCGTCTCGGCGTCGAAGCTGCGGTAGGTGATCTTCTGGCAGAAGTCGTTGCCCTTGCCGAAGACTTCGCGGGCGATCTCGACGATGTCCTCGGCGTGTGAGTCGTCCTTGGCGAAGATCAGCGTCTTCGGCGTCATGGCGCGGCCGGGGAAGAGTTCGGGCAGGGCGTCCCGGAAGGCCTTGAGCACGGTGCGGATCTGGCTTTTCACCACCACCGAGCGGTCGAGGTCGCGGCCTTCGTAGTCGAGGTCTTCGTCGAGCTGCTCCCAGCGCGTCTTGCGGTCGAGCTTGCTGCGCTTGTCGACGTACCAGCCCTTTTCCACCTTGCCGCCGGCCTCGGTGACCTGGGTGCGGATGCGGTAGACGTCGTAGCCGACGTTCACGCCGTCGGCCACGGCGCGGTCGTGGCCGTATTCCATGACCAGGTTCTGGTCGAAGAAACCGATGGTCTGCTTGCTCGGCGTGGCGGTGAGGCCGATGAGGCTGGCGTCGAAGTATTCCAGCACCTGGCGCCAGAGGTTGTAGATGGAGCGGTGGCACTCGTCGGTGACGATGAAATCGAAGGTTTCGACGGGGAAGGCGGGGTTGTAGGCGACATCCTTCGTGCGGCCCTCGCCGAGGGCTTTTGCCGCTTCGAAGCCGGAGAGTTCGTCGGCGTCTTCGGGCAGTTCTTCGCCACGCAGGATGGAATAGACGCGCTGGATGGTGGCGACGGTGACGCGGGCGACGGAGTCGAGCGAGTTCGAGGTGAGGTGCTGTAGGTTGTAGACCTGCGTGAACTTGCGGCCGTCGTCGGGCAGCACGTACTGGTCGAACTCGCCCTTGGTTTGCTCGCCGAGGTTGGAGCGATCCACCAGGAACAGCACGCGCCGTGCACCGGCGTGCTTGATGAGCCGGTAGATGAAGGAGACGGCGGTGAAGGTCTTTCCGGCGCCGGTGGCCATCTGGATGAGGGCGCGCGGGCGGTCGGCGGCGAAGGAGGCTTCGAGGTTGGCGATGGCTTCGATCTGGCAGGCGCGCATGCCGGCGCTGGCGAACGGGGGAAGCTGGCACAGGCGGGCGCGCAGGGTGTCCGGCTGGGCGATCCATTCGGCCAGGGTCTCCGGCCGGTGGAAGGCGAAGACGCGGCGGCTTTTCGGCTCGGGGTCGCGGGCGTCGCGAAAGAGGGTTTCGACGCCGGTGGATTCGTAGAGGAAGGGCAGGCTGCCACGGTCGGTGGCGAGGAAGTCCGGCAGGTTTACGGCGTAGTCGGCGGTCTGCTGGGCGACGGTGGAAAGCGTGGTGCCGGTCTTCTTGGCTTCGATGACGCCGACGGGTTTGCGATCCACCAGCAGCAGGTAGTCGCAAGGGCCGGACTTGAGCGGCACCTCGCGCAGGGCGATGCCGCGGGCTGTTGCGGGATTGAACTGGCGATAGTCCTGCACCACCCAGCCGCAGGCGGCGAGCTGGGTGTCGATCTGCTGACGAGCGAGCGCTTCGGGTGCGGTCATTGTTGTGCAGGCGGTCTAGCCGGCCGCCTGTCTGCGTGGGCCCGGCGCCTATTCTAGCGCCATGCGGAGGGAATAACCGCCGTGTTGTGGGGACTGACTTTTGCTGGAATTCACCCCTCACCCCAACCCTTTCCCCGCAAGCAGGGAGAGGGAGAACTACAGGCGCTGCCCGTGCTCGCGCGTGGTGTGGAAGCCGACCTTGGTCCAGCGCTCCATGGTGACCTGCAGGTTGTACTTGTTGGTGGCGAGGAACACCGGGTTGCCGTCGACGTCGCTGGCGAGCGCGGCGGCCTGCTCGCGCTCGAAGTCGCGCCGCGTGGCCTCGTCGGGGTAGGTCAGCCAGCGCGCGGTGGAGATGCTGGCGGCGTCGTAAATGGCGTCGACCTTGTATTCCGTGGCGAGGCGCTGGGCGACGATCTCGAACTGCAGCACGCCGACGGCGCCGAGCAGCAGGTTGTTGCTGATGGTCGCCTGGAACACCTGGATGGCGCCTTCCTCGCCCAGCTCCTGCAAGCCCTTCTCGAGTTGCTTCGACTTGAATGGGTCGCGCGGCCTTGCCACGCGGAACAACTCGGGCGCGAAGTAGGGGATGCCCTTGAAGCCGAGCGCCTCGCCCTCGGTGAGCGTGTCGCCGATCTGTAACTGGCCGTGGTTGTGGATGCCGATGATGTCGCCGGCCACGGCGTCCTCGCTCGCCACGCGCTCGTTGGCCATGAAGGTCAGCGCGTTGGCGAGCTTCATCTCCTTCGCCGTCCTGCGGTGGCTGACTTTCATGCCGGG
>CAJPFL010000228.1 GCA_905339315.1 Rhodocyclaceae bacterium | reverse complement strand
GCATCCTGAATTTCTACGACAACGGGGTGGTCCAGGTGGATATCGCCATCGCCAGCCTGCTGGAGATCCTCGGCCGCAAGGGTTACCTGCGCGATGCCCTGGTCGTGATCACCGCCGACCACGGCGAACATTTGGGCGAGCGCGGCACCTTCGGCCATGGCGACAGCGTGGACGAACCCGCCCTGCGGGTGCCGCTGCTGTTCCTGTCGTATGGCTACCAGCCCGCAGCGTTCGCCGGCAGGCGCATGGCGGCGCAGGTGGACATCGCCCCCACCATCCTGGCCGAGCTCGGCATGCCGATACCGGCGACCTGGGTCGGACAGCCGCTGCAGCACCCCGGACCGGCGCCCTTCAGTTTTTTCCAGCAAGGCGCCAAGGTCGGATTGATCGATCACCGGCAGCCGGGAGGGCCGTGGAAATTCTGGATCGATGCCAGGAGCAGCGACGAGCATGCCTACGACCTCGGCGCCGATCCGGCGGAAAGCCGCAACGCCATCGATACCGTGGCGGCGGAACGCAAGCAGGAATGGCGGCTGCGCGTTCTGCCCGGGGCGGCCCAGTCGTTTTCCAGGCTTTGAGCGTACGCCGCCGCCCGGGCCGGCGAAGCGGCATCCGAAATGAAAAAAGCCAACCCGCAGGGGTTGGCTTTGTTTCTGCATCTGGTGGACCGGAGGAGGATCGAACTCCCGACCTTCGCATTGCGAACGCGACGCTCTCCCAGCTGAGCTACCGGCCCGAAAGAGGGGCGGATTATAGCCGGTTTTGGGGGGAGGCGGCCAGTCAGGTCTCGCTCAGGTCTCGTCCTCCTCGCCCGAGCCCGCCGCGGCGCGGCGCAGGCGGTCGTTGACGGCCAGCCAGGCCTCGCCGGCGGGCGGCTGCTGGACGAGGATGCGCACGCAGCCGAGGGCGTCCAGCGCGCGCAGGCTGGCGTAGAGGTCATGGGCAAAGCCGGCCGGCTCGGCCGGCGCCTGCGTCCAGGTGACGAGGTCGTGGCTGATGGCCTGCGCCGTCGGCGCCAGCACCGCCACCTTCTCGCCGGCGACGAGGGCATCGCGCAGGGCGAAGAGCAGGCCGTCGGAAGAAACCAGCTGCAGCGGCGTGCGCGGCGCGTAGTGGGCTTCCAGGCTCCCCGAGACGCGCGGCGCCTCCGCCTTTGGCGCGGCAAGTTCGGGCGCACGGCCGAGCACGCGTGCGAGGTCGGCCGCGCCGATGGCGCCTGGCCGCAGCAGCACCGGCGCGCCGCGCGAGAGATCGAGGATGGTCGATTCGATGCCGACCGGGCAGGCACCGCCGTCGAGCACCAGCGGCACGCGGCCGCCGAGCTCCTCGCGCACGTGGGCGGCGGTAGTCGGGCTGATGCGGCCGAAGCGGTTGGCCGACGGCGCCGCGATGCCACCATCGAAGGCGGCGAGCAACTCGAGTGCCAGCGGATGGCTCGGTACGCGCAGGCCGACCGTGTCCTGGCCACCGGTGACGGCATCGTGCACTTCGGGCCGGCGCCTGAGGATCAGGGTGAGCGGGCCGGGCCAGAAGGCGGCGGCGAGTTTTTCGGCCTCGGCCGGCAACTCGCGCGCCCAGCGTGCAAGGTGATCCGCTGATGGCAGGTGCACGATGAGCGGATGCTCGGACGGCCGACCCTTGGCGGCGAAGATCTTCGCCACGGCGGCGGCATTGGCGGCGTCGGCGCCGAGGCCGTAGACGGTTTCCGTCGGGAAGGCGACCAGCTCTCCCGCGCGCAGCAGCGCGACGGCGCGGGCGATCTCAGCGCGCATCGTGTTCGCCGGAGGAAAAAGTCAGCCTGTGCAACACGGCGCCATGAGCGGGATATCAGGCTTCCGGAAGCTTTTTCGCCAGCACCTTCTCCGTCTGGCGCACGCGAAAATCGGTGAGCTTCTTCGCCAGCTCCCTGTCGGAGAGCGCCAGCATGGCAACGGCGAACAGCGCGGCGTTGGTTGCGCCGGCCTCGCCGATGGCGAAGGTGGCGACGGGAATGCCGCCGGGCATCTGCACCATGGCCAGCAGCGAATCCAGCCCCTGCAGGTGCTTCGAGGGCATCGGCACGGCGAGCACCGGCAGTTCGGTCTTCGCCGCCAGCACGCCGGCGAGGTGGGCCGCGCCGCCGGCGGCGCCGATCAGCACCTTGAGGCCGCGGTCGTCCGCCATGCTGGCGTAGTCGAGCGCCGCGTCCGGCGTGCGGTGGGCGGAGAGCACCTTGGCTTCGTAGGGCACGCCGAAGCTCTTCAGCGTCTCGGCGCAGGCCTTCATGATCGGCCAGTCGGAATCCGAGCCCATGACGATGCCGACGAGGGGATGCTTGACCATGGCGTTTCCTTTCCTATTTTCCGGCAGCGCGGTCCGCGCTCTCGATGGTGTTGGCGAGCAGCATGGTAATAGTCATCGGGCCGACGCCGCCCGGCACCGGCGTGATGAGCGAGGCGACTTCCTTCGCCGAGTCGAAATCGACGTCGCCGCAGAGTTTTCCGTCCGCCTGGCGGTTGATGCCGACATCGATGACCACCGCGCCCGGCTTGATCATGTCGCCGGTGATCATCTTCGGCTTGCCCACCGCCGCCACCAGCAGGTCGGCGCGGCGCGTGTGGAAGGCCAGGTCCTTCGTCTGCGAATGGCAGACCGTGACGGTGGCACTGGCGCCGATCAGCAGCAGCGTCATCGGCTTGCCGACGATGTTGCTGCGGCCGACCACCACCGCCTCCTTGCCGCGCAACGAAATGCCCTCGGCGCTGAGCATCTCCATGACGCCATAGGGCGTGCAGGAAATGAAGCGCGGGTTGCCCTGCGCCAGCAGGCCGACGTTCTCGGCATGGAAGCCGTCGACGTCCTTCTCGGCCGAGACGGCCTCCAGCACCTCCTCCTCGTCGAAGTGGGGGGGGAGCGGCAACTGCACCAGGATGCCGTGGATCTTCGGGTCGGCATTCAGCGCGGCGATCTTGTTGAGCACCTTCTCCGGCGGCGTGTCGGCGGGGAATTCGTATTTCTCGGAATGCACGCCGACCGCCTCGCAGGCCTTGATCTTGTTGCGCACGTACACCTGGGAGGCCGGGTTCTCGCCGACAAGGATCACGGCGAGGCCGGGCTGGAAGCCCTGGGCGGCGAGTTCGGCGGCGCGGTGGCGCAGGGATTCGCGGAGCTTCGCGGAAAGGGCGTTGCCGTCGAGGATTTTGGCGGTCATGGCTGCCTGCAAATGAGTGCGGAGCCCGGAGGCTCCGCGGAATGACGCTATTTTACACCGACGGTCAGGCCGGCACAGAAGCCAGCGAGGCGGCAGCGCGGCCGGCGGCGAAGGCCTTGCGGTTCGCCTCGACCACCTGCTCGCCTTTGCGCGCGAAGCGCTTGACGATGCAGTCGAGCAGCACCCCGGCCGAGAACGGCAGCTGGTCGGCAATCGCCCCCAGCATGACGGTGTTGCCGAGGCGCAGGTCGCCGAGGTCGCGGGCGAGGGTGGCGGCGTCGAATGACACGGTCTTGACGCCGCGCGCGCGCATCTCGCCGATCGGATCGTCCGGGTACTTGAAGAGGCCGAGCTCGACGACGGGCGGCACCAGGCGCGCATCGTTCACCAGCGCCATGGCGCCCGGCTTGAGGTAGTGCGCCCAGCGCAGCGCCTCGGCCGCCTCGAAGCCGAGCAGCACGTCGGCGGTGCCCGGCGCGATCTGCGGCGAGAGTACCTTCCTGCCGAAGCGCAGGTGGGAGGTGACGACGCCGCCGCGCTGGCTCATGCCGGCGACCTCGGTCTTCTTGACGTCGTGGCCCTCGGCAATGGCTGCCTCGGAAAGAATCTCGGTGGCCGTCATGACGCCCTGGCCGCCGATGCCACAGACGAGGATGTTGGTGATGTCGGACATGGAATGCTCCTCAGACGGGCTTGACGACGATGCGCGGCATGGCCGGCGCGAAGTGCACGATCGCCTCCGGCGCGCACGGCTGCACGCAGAGGCCGCAGCCGGTGCAGGCGACGCTGTCGATGCGCGTGAAGGCCAGCTCGACCTCCTTGCCGGAGGCCTTCACCACCTTCTCGCGGCGCGTGACGTGGATGGCCGGGCAGCCGACCTCGACGCAGTTG
>CAJPFL010000227.1 GCA_905339315.1 Rhodocyclaceae bacterium | reverse complement strand
GGCTGGCCGCGGCCGACCGGCTGGCCGGTGGCATTGACGTGCAGCTTCTCGATCCAGCCCTCGAACTTCGGCGAGACAGTATGCAGGCGGCGCTCGTCGACCTCGATGCGGCCGCTGGCGCGCACGCTGCGCGACAGCTCGCGCAGCGCCGCGATTTCCGTGCGCACGCCGAGCTTCTGCACCTTCTCGGTGCTGATGACGATGCCGCTGTCCGAGCCGGCGGTGTCCTCCCCTTCGTACACCGGGATGTAGTCCATGCCCATCGGGTCCTTCTTCGGCACCGGCGAGGTGTCGGGCAGGCCCATCGGGTTGCGGTAGAAGAGCAGTCTGCGCTCCTGCTTGGCGCCCTCCGTTTGCGCCGCGGCTTGCGGCGCGGCCGCCCCCCGGCCATCCTGCCCGCCGCGGCTGCCGAGCCAGTAGCCGGCGCCGAGCGCGGCGGCGACAAGCACAAAGACAACGATTGCCGTTTCTTTCTTCACAGTTCTTCTCCCAGCAGCCGTTCGATTTCGGCGAGGCGGAATTGCGCTTCCACCTGCGCCTTGAGGCGGTCCAGCTTCGCCTTGCGGATCTGCCGCTGCGCGTCGAGCAGCGTGGCGAAATCCAGCTTGCCCGTTTCGTAGCCCGCCAGCGCCGCCTTGAAGGCGAGGTCGGCCTGCGGCAGCAGGGCGCTGGCGACCAGTTGTTCGAGGCGCCGCGCGGAATCCAGCGCGGAGAGGTTCTCCGCCAGATCGGCGGAGACCTGATTGAGCGCGGCGTCCTTGCGCGAGCGCGCCGCGGAGGCCATCGCCGCCGCCTCGCGCTCCTGCGAACGGCGCGACTCCTGCTGCAGCGGGATGTTCACCTCGAACATCAGTTCCCATTCGGTGACGCGGTTGCGCGTCTGGATCGGCGAGACGCCGACGGTGAGGTCGGGATAGCGATTCTTCGTCACCAGTTCGCGGTTCTTCTCGGCCGCGGAAATCTGCGCTTCCTGTGCGGCCAACTGCGGGTTGGCGGCGAGCAGGCGCGCTTCGAGCGCGACGTAATCGAGCTTCGCCGGTGGCGGCAGCGGGCGCAGCGCCTGCGGCTCCGCCAGCGGCGCGGCGGGCGGACGGCGCAGCAGCGCGTTGAGGCGCGCCGCGGCATGGTGGTGCTCGGTCTCCAGCATCAGCAGTTCGCTGCGCAGCGTGGTCTTCTCGACCTGCGCGCGCACCACGTCCTGCTGCGGCACCAGTCCGTCCGAATAGCGCGCCTGGGCGAGCTGCTCCAGGCTGGCGCCGAGGCGCAGCAGTTCCTGCGCCAGTTTCAGGCTGTGGCCGACATAGTAATACTGCGCGAAGGCGGCCTTCACCTTCGCCGCGAGTTCGGCCCAGGTGCCGCTGCGGCGCGCCTGCGCCTGCGCCGCGTCGGCTTCGGCGACTTCGCGCTTGAGGTCGCGCTTGCCCCATAGCGGGATGGTCTGCGCCACGGTGTACTTCGCGCTGCCGACGCGCGCCGGCAGCAGGTTGAAGTCGCCGTTGCCCATCTGGTTGCCGACGTCGCGCAGTTCCAGCCGCCCCATCGGATCGGGCAGGGCGCCGGCCGGCTGCACGCGCGCCTGCGCGGCTTCTGCCTCGAAGCCCATCGCCGCCAGCTCGGGATTCTGCCGCCGCGCCAGTTCGAGCAGTTCCTCGACGCGGGCGCCTGGCGGCGGCGCCTGGGACGCCGCCTGGCCGCTCCACAGCAAGGCGCACAGCGTGCCAGCCATGAGGTGTCGTGTTTTCATGTTGCCTCCGCCGGGCCGCCCCAAGGAGGCAACCATTCAATTACCGGAAGCCGCGCTGTTCGCGGCTGAACCAACGTCACCCCTTTCCTGGGGAAAGGGGCTGGGGGATAGGCCGTCACGTCGCCTCCCGCTACGGAAATTATTTCGCCGCCTCGATGCGCGAGATGACGTATTGACCATCCGCGCCCTTGACGAGGCCGAAGTTCACCTTCTGCTCCGGCCGGAGGCCGGTCAGCAGTTTGGCGTCCTGCACCTTGATGTCCATGGTCATGGCCGGCCACTTGATGGCGGGAATCGGTTCGTGCGCCAGCTTGACGACGCCGGCGGCGGCGTCGACCTTCTTGACGACGCCCTTGCCCGGAATGTCCTCGGCCGCAACGGCCGCGAACGGAATGGCTGCGATCAGCAGCACGATTGCGAACAGTTTCTTCATGATTGATTTCCTGGTGGAAAATTCAGCGATGGCTTTCGAAGACGGCGATCTTGCCAGCCTTGTCGAAAGCAACGACGTCGTAGGCATCCTTCTTCCCCGGCACTTCCATGCCGGGCGAGCCGAGCGGCATGCCCGGCACCGACAGGCCCGCCACCGCGGGCTTCTCGCGCAGCAGGCGCTTGATGGCGGAGGCCGGCACATGGCCCTCGATGACGTAGTCGCCCACCTTGGCGGTGTGGCAGGAAGTCAGTCGCTGCGGCACGGCGAAGCGGCGCTTGACGGACTGCATATCGTCCTCCATCACGGTCTTCACCCGAAAACCATTCGCCTGCAGGTACTCCGCCCACTGACCGCAGCAGCCGCAATTCGGGTCCTTGTGCATCACCACCTCGGGCAGCGGTTCGGCGCCGGCGCCGGCGGCCGCCAGCGCCAGCAGCGCGGCGACCAGCAATCTGTTTCGTTTCAACTTCATCTTTTTCCCTTCCTCAACGATTGCGATTCCGCAGCATTTCCTCGCGGGCCCGCCTGACTTCAGGCGACCAGCGGCTCTGAATGAACGACAGCACGGCGGCGATGTCTTCATCGCTCAACAGGCTGCCGAAGGCCGGCATGTCGCTCACGTAGCCGGGCGGGCCGTACTTGCCGGGCACGAGGCCCTCCTTGGTGATGCCGAACAGAATCTCGTCCGGATGATGCCATGTGTGTCCGGAATCGTCATGCGGCGGCGCCGGCATGCGCCCGTCCGGCTTGCGGCTGCGCCAGTCGGGCTGGCCTTCCAGGTTCGCGCCATGACAAGCGGCGCAGGAAGCAGCGTACACCGCCTGGCCGCGCGCCACATTCACTGCGTCCTGCGGGTCGATGCCGGTTGCGCCCGGCTTCTGCCCGCAGCCTGCCAGAAGCGGCAGCGCCGCAAACAGCGCGATTATTCTCATGCCTTTCTCCTCACGCATTGGAATTCGTCGCGGGCCTTCAGGGTGCCCTGAGCCCGGCACGCATGCTTGCAACAACGTAATCGCCGTGTCACTTCGCTGTCGGGATCGGGCGAATAGCATGGCCTCACCGTCGGTCTTCGACGGCGTTCGCAAGAACAAGATTGTATTTTTCCACTTCTTCAGGAGACCAGCCATGTTCATTCGCAAATTCATGACACTCACGGGCATCGCCGCCCTGTCCGTTGCATTTTCCATTCCGGCGCTGGCGCATACGCACCGCGGAACCGCCATAGAGGCCGGCAATGCCGATCGCACGGTCACGCTGGCCGATGATGCGAAGTACCTCAACGTCCAGCGCAACGAAACGGTCAGGATCAACGTCGCGGGGAAGAGCTTCACCTGGCGCTTCGACACCTTCGGCACGCCGGTATTCAAGCTCGGCGAGATCGCGCCGCAAGTCGCGGGCGCGAAGGATATCCTGGTTTACGTCGCAGAAGATCCCCGCCTGCTCAGCGGCGAGTAACGCAACCGGCCGCGTCGCTTTGGCGGCGCGGCGCTTTGCTCCCTGGGTGGGATCCTGTCCAGCGTATTCAACCCGAGGCGTCATCGTCGGCGCCGACAAGCACCACCGCGTCCGACAGATACTTGTGACGCGGCACTTCGAGATTGAGCGGCGCCGGCACGTTCCTGAACACCCGCCCGGCGAAATCGAACTTCGAGCCGTGGCACGGACAGTAGAAGCCGCCCGGCCAGTCCGGCCCGAGATCCGCCGGCGCCACGTCCTTGCGCACGGACGGCACGCAGCCCAGGTGGGTGCACAGCGCCACGGCGATCCAGAATTCCGGGCGGATCGAGCGCAGCGGGTTCCTGCAGTACTCGGGCTGCTGCGTCCTGGCCGATGCGGGATCGAGCAGGAGACGGTCTAAGCGCCCGAGGCGCTCGATCATCTCCGGCGTGCGCCGCAGGATCCACACCGGCTTGCCGCGCCATTCCACCGTGCCCAGTTGCCCAGGCGCCAGCTTCGACAGATCCGCCTCGACCGGCGCGCCGGCCGAGCGCGCCCGTTCGCTCGGCGCCATGCTTGCCACGAACGGTATGGCTGCGCCGACCACGGCGATGCCGCCAAGTGCGGAAGTGGCGACAACCAGGCGGCGCCGGGTGACGGTTTCGGCTTCTTTGCTGCCCATGACGCCTCTCCGGTATTACGCGACCCCGGCCGGACGGTCGCCGCCGAACTTCGGCACGAAGGCGGGCGTCGCGGCGCGATAGCGGGCGTACTCCTCGCCGAACGTCGCCGCCACCTCGCGCTCCTCGCGCAGGGCCAGCCGCCAGTACATGAACACCAGGATCGGGAACATCGCCAGCGTCACCAGCGTCGGCCACTGCAGCAGGAAGCCGAACATGATGAGGACGAAGCCGGCGTACTGGGGATGCCTGATCCGCGCATAGGGGCCGCTCGTCGCCAGGCGGTGTTGGCGCTGGGCGGCGTAGAGCACCTTCCAGGCCGAGGCGAGCAGCCAGAAGCCGCCGAAGATGAACAGTGAGCTGAGAATATGGAAAGGCCCGAAGTGCGGATTCGATTTCCAGCCGAAGAGCATTTCGAGCAGGTGGCCGGAGTCGTGAGCGAACCAATCGACGCCCGGGAATTTGCTCGTCAGCCAGCCGGAAAGCAAATAGAGGGTCAGCGGAAAGCCGTACATCTCGGTGAACAGCGCAACGAGGAAGGCCGAGAAGGCGCCGAAGGAGCGCCAGTCGCGCGTGCTCTGCGGCTTGGCGAAGCTGAACGCGAAAATGATGAAGATGGCCGAATTGAGGACGACCAGCGTCCACAGGCCGTAGGCGGGGGTATTGTTCATTTTTTCTCTCCCTCGGTCTTGTCGGGAGCCGTAGTGCCGTGGCCGCCATGCCCTCCATGCCCGCCGTGATGGAACAGGTGCATCAGCGGACAGGCCAGCAGGAGCAGGTAGGGCAGCACGCCGAACAGGTGGGCGCGGTGCTCGGTGAACAGGAAAAATGCGGCGATCGCGGCGAAGGCGGCGAATACCCACTTCGCGCGTGATCCGGATGATTTCGCGTGGTCTTCCCGGTGGTCGCTGCCGTGCGTCGATTCCATTGGCTGTCTCCTCTATGCAATCGGTGTTTCGTGCCTGATGCCGCTGACCGTGGCCCGGCTGCCCGCCTTCCCGCATTGCTCGGCCAGCCAGGCAGGACAGCCGCTCTTCTCCCAGTAGTCGCCGCCCTCGAAGAAGTATTTCGTCACTTGAGCATGCAGCCGTTCCCTCAGTCCCGTCTCGGTCAGCCCGGCAAGCTCCGCCTGCACGCCGGTGGCGATCTTCTCGAAGACGTCGAGCAGATGCGGATCGAAATGGCTACCCCGGTTCCCGGCCAGGATGCGCATGGCCTCTTCCAGCGGGAAAGGCGCCTTGTAGGGCCGGCGCGAGGTCAGGGCATCGAAGACATCGACGATGGCGAACAGGCGCGCCGCGAGCGGTATCGATTCGCCCTTGAGCCCGCGCAGGTAACCGCCTCCGTCGAAACGCTCGTGGTGGAACTCGATCACCACCCGCGCACTGTCGAGCCAGCTCGACCGGGCGACGATGTCCGTGCCCAGCTGCACATGGGTTTGCATTACGGCGAATTCCTCGCCGGTCAGCTTTCCCGGCTTGAGCAAGATGCTGTCGCTGATGCCGATCTTGCCCACGTCGTGCAGAAACGCGCCGGCGATGACGGCGCGGATTTCGCTCTCCGGCAGCCCCAGCGCCTCGGCGAACCGGATGCTGTAGAGGCAGACGCGATAATTGTGCTGATCCGTGTCCGAGTCCCGCTTGGCGATGGCGCTGCCGAGCACTTCCATCAGCTCGATATTGCTGCGCATCAGGCCTGCGGAGAGCCGCAGCACGCCGCCGTTCAGGCCGATGATCACGGGATAAAGCGCGAGGGCAGTCGCCAGGATGGCCAGCAGCAGCACCGAGACGTTGCGCACAAGATCCTCCCGGGCGTGCTGGCGCGTCACCGCATCGACCCGGTAGACACCCGAGAAGCTGCCGAGCGCATTGCCCTGCCGATCCTCGATCGGCACGCTCAATTGCAGGATCAACTCGTCCGTCAGCCACGTCATTCGATGGCTGCCGCTGCCGCCCGCGACCGCAGTCCGCTGCGGCCGGTCCACCCGCGCAAGCAGCTCGTCCCGTCCGGCCGCCACGGCTTCGGCGATGACGCTGCCTTCGGCATCCGCCACCCGGGCCAGAACGAAATTCTTGCGCAGCAGCGGCGCCAGGGCCTCCTTGAGCGACTCGGCATGCGCCACCCCGACGCTGCCGACATGCGTCCGCAGCGATTCCGACGCGGACAGGGCAAGACCGAAGGCCCGTTCGTCGATCTTGCGCATTTCGAAATAGGTCATGACGCCGCCGACCCCCAGGGAAAGCAGCAGCCATGCGACAAGCAGGCGCTTTGCCACGACGCCATGAATGCCCCGGAAGATCCGCTTCCGCTCGGCGCGGGGCGGTGCCTGGCGCAGCACGTTTTCCTCGGCACAGGACGAGGCGGCCGTGGTCATGGCATGTCGCCCCGTTCAGACTTTCGCGCGGCGCAGCCGCAGCGCGTTGGTGACGACCGACGCAGAGCTGAAGCTCATGGCCAAAGCGGCGATGAGCGGCGACAGCAGCAGGCCGAAGAAGGGATAGAGCACGCCGGCCGCGATCGGCACGCCGAGCGCGTTGTAGAGAAAGGCGAACGCCAGGTTCTGGCGCATGTTGCGCACGGCGGCGAGCGACAGCCGGCGCGCGGCTGCGATGCCGCGCAGATCGCCCTTCACCAGCGTGAGCTGGGCGCTGTTCATCGCCACGTCGGTGCCGGTGCCCATGGCGATGCCGACGTCGGCGCGGGCCAGCGCCGGCGCATCGTTGAAGCCGTCGCCGGCCATGGCGACGACGCGGCCCTCGGCCTGCAGGCGGGCGACGAGGTCGTTCTTGTCCTGCGGCTTGACCTCGCCATACACCTCATCGATGCCGAGCTGGCGGCCGACGGCGCGGGCGGTGGTGAGGCCGTCGCCGGTAGCCATGATGATGGTCAGGCCGCCGGCGCGCAGCAGATTCAGGGCTTCCGGCGTGGAGCGCTTGATCGGATCGGACACCGCGACGAGGCCGGCCGCCCGGCCGGCGACGGCGAGGAACATCACGCTGGCGCCTTCCAGGCGCAGGGCTTCGGCCTGCGGCTCCAGCGCATGCCAGGCGACGCCGTCTTCCTCCATCAGCGCGGTGTTGCCAAGGGCGATAGTCAGTCCCTCCACCACGCCGCGCACGCCGATGCCCGAGGCGGATTCGAATTTCTCTGGCGTGCTCAGCTTGAGTTGCTGCCTGCGCGCCTCGGCGACGATGGTCTGCGCCAGGGGATGTTCGGCCCCTTGGTCGAGGCTGGCTGCGAGGCGCAGCACCTCGTCTTCACTCCGGCCTGCCGCCGCGACGACGCCATGAAAAGCCGGCTTGCCCTCAGTCAGCGTGCCGGTCTTGTCCACGATCAGGGTGTCGACCTTGCGCAGGTTCTCGATCGCCGCCGCGTCGCGGAACAGCACGCCGTGGGTCGCCGCCTTGCCGGTGGCGACCATCACCGACATGGGTGTGGCCAGGCCGAGCGCGCAGGGGCAGGCGATGATCAGCACGGCCACCGCGTTGATCAGGCCGTAGGCCCAGGAAGGCTGCGGTCCGAACAGACCCCAGCCGAAGAAGGTCAGCAGCGCGACCGCCACAACGCCGACGACAAAGTACCCGGCGACGACGTCGGCCATGCGCTGCATCGGCGCGCGCGAGCGCTGCGCCAGCGCCACCATCTGCACGATCTGCGCCAGCACCGTCTGCGCGCCGATCTTCTCGGCGCGCATCACCAGGGCGCCGCTGCTGTTCAGCGTCGCGCCGATGAGCTTGTCGCCGGCTGTCTTACTCACCGGCATCGGCTCGCCGGTGAGCATGGATTCGTCCACCGCGCTGTCGCCGGCGAGGACCAC
>CAJPFL010000226.1 GCA_905339315.1 Rhodocyclaceae bacterium | reverse complement strand
GATCCGAACCTTCGACGAGCAGTTCGGCGTCACCGTGCTGCACGCCTGGGGCATGACGGAGATGAGCCCGCTCGGCACGGTCAACACCCCCAAGGGCAAGCACCTCAAGCTGTCCGCCGCCGAGCGCGACACGTTGCGCCTGAACCAGGGCCGCCCCATCTATGGCGTGGACATGAAGATCGTCGACGACTCCGGCCGCGAACTGCCGCGCGACGGCAAGGCCTTCGGCGACCTGCTGGTGCGCGGGCCGTGGATCGTCTCCGGCTACTTCAAGGGCGAGGGCGGCAACGTCCTGCGCGAGGGCGGCTGGTTCCCCACCGGCGACGTCGCCACGCTGGACCCCGACGGCTACATGCAGATCACCGACCGCTCCAAGGACGTCATCAAGTCGGGCGGGGAGTGGATCAGCTCGATCGACCTGGAGAACACCGCCGTTGCCCATCCCGCCATCGCCGAGGCGGCGGTGATCGGCGTGGCGCACCCGAAGTGGGACGAACGGCCGCTGCTGATCGTGGTCAGGAAGGATGGCCAAGAGGTCACGCGCGAGCAACTGCTCGACTTCATGCGCGACAAGATCGCCAAGTGGTGGCTGCCCGACGACGTCGTCTTCGTCGACAGCCTCCCCCACACCGCCACCGGCAAGCTGCTGAAGACCAGGCTGCGCGAGGAGTTCGGTAGCCACAAGCTGCCAAGCTGAAGTCGCAAACTGCTTTATCCCGCCAGGGCAGAGATCACCGCGAAATTGCTGGCCCAAAATCGGTCGCTGCAACATGGTCCGCTCTGCGGAACTTGCTGCTGGAAAGACTGGACAATCCAACGGCTTCGGGTAAAGTGTGGTGCACTGCATCAACCATACATCCGGAGCAGGCACTAGATGATCTATACGCTTCACGAACTGCAGCACGCCGCCTCCGCACCGTTGCGCCTCCTGGCCGAGACCAGTCAGCAACTCTTCACCAATCCTTTCAGCCCCCTCGCCTACCTGCCCCACAGCAGCCGCGTCGCCGCAGGCTCCGAATTGCTGGCCCGCGTCGCCCGGCGCTATGAAAAGCCCGAATTCGACCTGGGCCATACGCTGGTCGAAGGCGAAACCGTCAGCGTGCGCGAAAGAATCGTCGCCGAAAAGCCATTTTGCAATCTGCTGCATTTCGAGCGCGCGACTTCCCGACAGCATCCGCGGGTGCTGCTGGTGGCGCCGCTGTCCGGCCACTACGCCACGCTGCTGCGCGACACGGTGCGCGCATTGTTGCCCGACCATGACGTCTATGTCACCGACTGGATCGATGCCCGCCTGGTGCCCCTGGCAGACGGCTACTTCCATTTCGCCGATTACGTCGCCTACATGCAGGACTTCATCCGCAAGCTCGGGCCCGACGTTCATGTCATTTCGGTCTGCCAGCCGACCGTCCCGGTGATGGCGGCAATTTCGCTGATGGCGGCCGCGGACGATCCGGCGCAGCCGCGCAGCATGACCCTGATGGGCGGCCCGATCGACACGCGCCAGGCGCCGACCGAGGTCAACCGCTACGCCAAGACGCGCAGCCTGCGCTGGTTCGACATGCACGTCATCACGCGCGTGCCGCTCAAGTATCCCGGCTACATGCGCCGCGTCTATCCGGGCTTCCTGCAGCACGCCGGCTTCGTTGCCATGAATTCCGACCGCCACCTGCAGGCGCATGTCGATTTCTACAATCACCTGGTCGAAGGCGACGGCGATTCGGCCGAGGCGCACCGCAAGTTCTACGACGAATACAACGCGGTGATGGACCTGCCGGCCGAGTACTACCTGGAAACGCTGGAAATGGTGTTCATGAAGCATGCGCTGCCGCTGGGCGAGATGACGGTCGCCGGCCAGCGCGTCAAGCCCTGGGCCATCCGCGAGACGGCGCTGTTCACCATCGAGGGCCAGCTGGACGACATCTCCGGCCCCGGCCAGACCGAGGCGGCGCACGGACTGTGCCGCAACATACCGGCACAGAAGAAGGAACACTTCCTCGTCCCTGGAGTAGGACACTACGGCATTTTCAGCGGCAAGCGCTGGCGCGAAGCGATCTATCCACGCGTGCGCGACTTTATCAAACGCAATTCCTGAACAGCAGAGAACACGACTACGGCAATCCGTAATGCGGCTGCCTGGCCATGATCAAATGGTCTGCATCCCGGCAGCCGCGACCTGCTTGCTGACGCGTACATGACGTCAGCTTCCGTCCAGCCTGTAAAATGCACAAAACCCAAGGCGGCGCCTCAGCCCGGCTGCCTGTATTCGACAATTCACGGACTTTGACGCCAGCTGGCATGGCCCCGTCAGCCCATTTTTCCGTCTCGAAGCAAATTGACGCCCGTTTCAATCGCAGGCGCACCTTCCGGCTCGCGATGGCGGCCGTTTATTTGATCGGCACTCTGCTCTATCTGGCCTGGCGGGTCACGATTTTCAATCCTGATTCAATCTTGATTTCTGCTGCCTTCTACACGGCCGAATGGATCGGGTTCATTCTTGGATTGACAATCATATTCAGCGCCTGGCGCTACAACCATCGCGAACCCGGCCAGGCACCCCCGGGTCTGAATGTGGACGTGCTGATTCCGACCTACAAGGAGCCGCTGCACATCATCCGGCGCACGGTCGCGGCGGCGCGTGATATCAGCTATCCGCATCAGACTTGGCTGCTGGATGACGCCAACAGGGTGGAAATCGAATTACTGGCTCGCGACCTCGGCGTGCGCTATCTGTCCAGGGGCTTCAACGAGAACGCCAAGGCCGGCAACCTCAACCATGGCCTGAGCCACTGCCGGGCCGATTTCGTGGCCGTCTTTGACGCGGACCATATTGCCCAGCCCCATGCGCTCGATGTCCTGCTCGGCCTGATGCAGGACGAAAACGTAGCCATGGTGCAGACCCCGCAGGATTACTACAACACGGACGCCTTCCAGTATCTCAGCCCACGCAGGAAG
The DNA here is from genome assembly GCA_905339315.1 of Rhodocyclaceae bacterium. Classification (GTDB taxonomy): domain Bacteria; phylum Pseudomonadota; class Gammaproteobacteria; order Burkholderiales; family Rhodocyclaceae; genus Desulfobacillus. The sequence goes on along the minus strand of CAJPFL010000226.1, from coordinate 6,038 downwards.
GCCGGTTTGTGGCATGACCAGTCCTATTTCTACAATCTTGCGCAACCATGCCGGGACAGCTGGAATGCCTCCTCCTGCGTCGGCACCGGCGTGCTCTACCGGCGGTCCGCGCTGGACGCAATCGGCGGCATTCCGGTCGACACCGTCACCGAGGATTTTCACACTTCCCTCAAGTTGCATAAGCAAGGCTGGCACACGCGCTACCTCAACGAGCCGATTGCCTTCGGCATAGCCGCTGCCGACCTTGCCGAATACTACAAGACCCGCCACCGCTGGGCGCACGGAAACCTGGCTACCCTCAGGCACGAACGCATCTTCAGTTGTACGGGGCTTTCAATCAAACAGCGCCTGTCCTATTTGTCGCTCGGCCTGATCTACCTCGAAGGCTGGCAGCAATTGCTGTTGTTCATCATTCCACTTTGTGCCCTGGTGCTCGGATGGGCGCCATTCCAGATCAGCTTCTTCAATGTTGTGATCGTGCTGTGCTTCCCGATCATCGGCTACCTGCTTTTGCAGGAATTCGGCTGCGGCTTCAGCCGGTTCTGGACCAACGAGGTGTTTGCCATGGCCCGCTGGCCGGTGCATCTGGTTTCCGCAGCCGCGCTTCTGGGCAGGAAGTTGCCATGGCGATCCTCGGCCAAGAACATTCAGGGGAAGGTCAACTGGCGGCTGATGGCGCCGCAACTGACGGTCTTCGCCCTCGGCGCCTTGGCCTTGTCCTACGCAGCCTGGCGACTGAACGACGATTTCGTGGTAGGTCCGCTGGCGCACGGCCTGCTTGCCCTGCTGACACCAAGGCAGGTGCAGCGGGATACATTTTTTGAAATTCTTCCTGCCGGATATTCAGTTGAATTGGTTGCGATCGCAGGCTTCTGGTCGCTCTTCAACATGGTTCGCGCCGGAGCATTCGTGGCAAAGGCCCTGAAAAACGCCAAACAATCGAGTGCCTTTTTTCGTTTCGAACTTCCTTTGCCCGTTTCACTGGGCTCCACGCCGGCGCTTGCCTCGCAAACAGTGTCCATTTCCGAGGACTGGGTTCGTCTGGCCGCATCGGCGTTTCCCGAGGCCGCCGAGGACAAGTTGCAGTTGACGCTGCATTTGCCTGACGGTCCTCTCGTCTGCGACATCGCGATCCTGCGCAAGGAAAAGGGGTACCTGGAAGGACTTTTCCTGTGGGAAAGCGAGGCAGAGCGCGACCGCCTTGCCGCAACACTCTATTCCATCGGCTGGCAACGGGAATTACAGCATCATCATGCCTATTTCCTGACCCCTTCCGATCTGATCCTTCGCCTTGTTGGTAAGCATCCAGATGGCGTGGAAGTTAAACGATCTTGGACAGCCGGATTGTTGCCAAAATACAACAACTCATTATTTGCCATGCCAATTCTGATTTCACAATCGACCGGATCCCTCATTTCACCTCAATTTGTTGAAATAATGAGCTTTGTACCCCTTTCCATCGGCGCTATTCATGCTATTGGTCTTCCGGACAAACAAACAAATTTGGCTAAATTGATCCCGTTGCAGGAATTGCCCATCGCATCACTGCCGCATAGCGGGCTAAACGGTAGAAGTTTCTGGCGTTATAAGGCAGAATTTATTCAGTAAGCTGCCTTGCCTAGCATAGAGAAATACACTGTGAGGATTCAAATGAAGAAAATATTGAATGTGACCATACTTTCCGCGGCAATTGCAGCCTTCGCGGCAGGTAACGCCAATGCCGATGCCAACGCGGTATATGCCGGCATCAGCGCCGCCGAAGATTCCACCTTCGGCTATATCGGCGGCATCCGGGCCTGGAATGGCGACATATCCAAGAGCGGCTTTCTGCTGCGTGGCAAAGTGCTGTATGGCGAATACGATTACAAAACGACTGCTGTCCCGGGTGGCGATGTCGATGGCGATGCCTACCACATTGAACTTGGCATCGGCTATCAGTGGGTCAACCCTAGCAACCGTATCTCGCTTTATGGCGGCGTCGACCACCAGAACCACGATCTCAGCCCCAACGACACCCGCAACAGCACGCGCGGCTCGACAACCGGTGCTGCGGTTCAGGGCGAAATTGAAACGCTCGGCCAGCCCTGGTATGGCGGTCTGATCGGCAAGTACAGCACTGCCAACGATACCTACTGGGTGCGCGGTCGCGCCGGCTATAAATTCGGCAGCGTAACCGTCGGCCCGGAAGCGATTGGGGCGGGCAACAATGAATACAGTGAAACCCGTTATGGACTGTTTCTTGGCTTCGCTGCAACTAAATCGACCGCCGTGTCATTGTCTGCCGGTCACCGCAGGGCGGACGGCGACAATGACCGCAAAAACCAGTCAGGGGGCTATCTGGGTGTGGACGTGAGCACAACCTTCTGACGTTCTGGCAAACGGAAGTTGAAGCGCCCGTTCAAAGACGGGCGCTTTTTTTTACACGATTCCCACCGCATGGGTTTTGTTAACGTCTCACGCAGGTCAGTGATTGCCGCATTGATTCGCGGTGGCATCTCGGCGGTGGCCGTCCGTTACCTGATGTCAACGGCTGCGGCCGAGACGGCATTCAGCCTCAAACTGCCTGAGGCCGGGCCGCCTAACCGCACTCCCTCGTTTGAAGTATTTCTCGCGCTTTCGCAGCTGGTCACCTTGCGTTCGCTGCTTGACGAAGCGTCCGCCCGACGCATGTACCCGCTGTTTCTGGAAGAGCCGTGGGGGGCACACCACATCCACAGTACTTACGCGCAATTGTTGGCGCTGCCAGACGAAGCGGACAAGTTGCCACGGCATGCCCATCCTGCCCTCGGCGGCAAACTCAGCAAGGGCCAAGTCTGGTTCGCCTCCCACCTTCTCACTACCTGGTACCTGGGTATTTACTACCATGAGCGGACAGCGCCCGTGAGGGTCGCCTATTCGGAAGCCCTGATGCATGACCTCGTTCACCCGGGCATTCCGCAACGCTTCGACGAGGGCAGCGGCTTTGGCGCATGGGGCAATCCGACCAAAATGATGAAACGAACGTGAGCGAACAACTGGCCGCCGAGGTCGTCATCGTCGGTTCCGGCGTCGCTGGCGCCTTGTGTGCCTATCGTTTGGCTCTGGCAGGCGTCAAGGTGTTGGTGCTGGAAGCCGGGCCGCGCATTACCCGCGAATCCGTCGTCCAGGGTTTCAAGTCGCAGCCGCTTCTCGATTTGTCGGCTGGTTACCCCAATCCGCACTGGGCACCGCGTCCGGACTGGGGCACTGGTGCCGATCCCTATATCGATCAGGCCGGCAGCACCATCCTCCAAATGGAATATTTGCGTGTCGTGGGCGGCACCACCTGGCAGTGGAGTGGTAGCGCCCTGCGCCTGCGGCCTGAGGATTTCGGCATGTACAGCCGCTTTCGGCATGGCGTGGACTGGCCGATTGCCTACGATCAACTGGAAACCGATTATGCCGAGGCGGAGAAGGAACTGGGCGTGTCGGGCGATCCCGCTGCCGATACCGGCCTGCCACGGTCGACACCCTTCCCCCTGCCACCGGTGCCGCCCAGCTATGCTGAAAAATGGGTCGCAGAGCGGCTGCACAGCGCCGGCCTGTCATTTACTGCACGGCCCGTGGCGCGCAACTCCCTGCCCTTTGATGGCCGCAGCCAATGCGCCGGCTTCGGCACCTGCTCGCCGATCTGTCCCACCGGAGCGCAGTATTCTGCAATGGTGCACGTAGATAAAGCCCAGCGCCTCGGCGTCCGCGTGCTTGAGAACTGCCGGGTTGAGCGGCTTCATGCCGATACCTCGGGGAAAATCCGGAGCGTTGCCTTTACCCGCTCCAACGGCAGCACCGGAACTGCTCAAGGCGCGCTCTTCGCGCTTGCTGCCAACGGCATTGAAACCCCACGCCTGCTGCTGATGTCGGTTTCAGAACGCTATCCCCATGGCCTAGCCAATTCATCCGGGCAGGTCGGGCGCAATTTCATGGATCATCCCGGCCTGTATGTCCGGATGGAACTGCCCGAGGCGGTGTATCCCGGCCGCGGTCCCATCACCACGCGGCAATGTCTCGACTACTGCCAGGGCAGTTTCAGGCGTTCCCATGCCGCCTGGTTGATGGACACCAACAACACGCTCGACCTGCATTCGCTTACCGAAGAAGCGCTATCCAGGGGATTATGGCCTCCCGAACTGGATGAATTCGTTCGACAGCGTGCCCGGCACCAGTTTCAGATTGATGCGCATATGGAGCAGTTGCCGCACTTAGACAACCGCATCACCCTGGATTGGGCGCGCAGGGATCGCGCCGGGCAACCAAGGATCCGCCTGAACTATTCCTATGGCGACTACGAGAAGGCAGGATTTGAGCAGATCCGCGGCGTATTTCGTTCCATCAGTCAGACCCTGGGGGCGCGCAGTACCCACCTATCCGAACCGTTTGCGCACCATCACTTGATGGGCACCACACGCATGGGATTCGATCCGCACAGATCTGTAACGGACGCTCACGGCCGCACCCACGACCATGGCAATCTGTTCCTGCTGGGTTCTTCGCTATTTCCGACCGTCGGAACAGCCAATCCGACCCTGACCATTGCCGCACTGACGCTGCGCTCGGCAAGGGCCATGCTCCGGCAGTTGCAATCTGACTAGTCTTCCTCCGACGGACGCTTTTCGGCGTGATGCTTGACGTCGCCGCGCTGGCGCCTGCCGAATTCCTCCACCTGGCGCTTGGCGGCATCGAAGGCGTCGCGCAGGGCGACGTAGATGTCCTCGTGCTTGTCCCGGTTCACCACGACCTCGCTACCCGGCACCTTGATGTCGATGCGCACGTTGTGCAGCTTGCCCTGGTGGTGGTGCTTGTGCGGCAGTTCCACGGTGACATGGCAGCCGATGATGTTCGGATAGAAGGTCTCCAGCTTGGCAACCTTTTCGCGGATATGCGTTTCCACCGCGTCGGAATGGGGAATGTCCTTGAAGGTGATCTGGACGGGTCTTTGCATGGCGACACCTGTTTTCTGTGAGTGGGTTGATGGCCGTTTTCAGGATAGCTGTCAGGCGTGGCACAGCTTTGAGCTAAATCAATCTGCCGTTGTCTGCCTGTCAACTTCCCGCGCCAGGGCGCGCAAGGGCCCGGATACCGTCACCGGATAGGCCGGCGCGGCGGCGAGGCCGCGCAAGGGCGCCGGCAGCCGCGCCAGTTCCTCCTGCGCGCGGCGGCGAACATCCTGCAAGGATGGCGAGGTCTGCAGCCGGCGGCCGTTGCGCATCACCTCCTGCAGCAGCCCCTGCCCGGCGGAGGCGGCATCCATCGTGGCAAGCAGGTCGCCGGCCATGAAACCCGCGCCGTCGAAATTGCGGATCACCTGCTTGCGGCCGGGCCAGGTGGCCTTGCCTTCGGAGCGCTTGCGCCGCGGCAGGCCGGCATATTCCTGCAGCTTGTAGGCGCAATCGAGATAGGGCGCATCGGCCGAGGTGTTCATGCGCGTGCCGACGCCGAAGCCGTCAATGGGAACGCCGCCTTCCACCAGGCTCTGCACGCGATATTCGTCGAGATTGCCGCTGGCGAAGATCTTCACCGACGGCAGCCCGCCATCGTCAAGAATCCGGCGTACGCTGCAGGCATGGGCAGCCAGGTCGCCGCTGTCGATGCGCACGGCGTTGACGGCAATCCCCTCGCCCGCCAGCCGGTGCACCAGCGGCACCAGCCTGCGGGCAGCCGCCTCGGTGTCATAGGTGTCGATCAGCATCGTCGCCGCGGACGGGTGCGAACGGGCGAAATCCTCGAAGCCCTGCAGCTCGCTGTCGTGCGCCTGGATGTAGGAATGCGCCATGGTGCCGTAGAGCGGAATGTCCCACTGCATGCCGGCCTGCATGTTGGACGTGCCGTCGAAGCCGGCCAGATAGCTGGCGCGCGCGGAGAGCAGGCCGGCCTCGGCGCCGTGGGCGCGGCGCAGGCCGAAATCGACCAGCAGTTTCCCCGGCGCAGCCAGCCGTACGCGCGCCGCCTTGGAGGCGATCATGGTCTGGAACTGCAGCAGATTGATGATGCGCGTCTCGACCAGTTGCGCCTGCGGCAGCGGC
>CAJPFL010000225.1 GCA_905339315.1 Rhodocyclaceae bacterium | reverse complement strand
AGGTCGGTCGACTCGAAGCCCAGCTCGCGCAAATCCGGCAGGCGCGTGGCCATCGGCGGCTTCGCCAGGCGTTGCAGGTCGTCGCGCGCCAGCCGCGGCGCGAGCTCGGCTTCGCTGACCAGCTTCAGCCAGGCGTTCTTGTAGGGGGTGAAGACGGTGAACGGACGCCCGGTTTGCGTGAGCAGTTCGCTCCTGGCGAAGACCACGGTGTCCTTGACGGCGCTGAAGCCGATGCCTGCGGCGCGCAGCCGCCCGGCGACGTCCGCGTCGCGCGCCACCGCCGCCGGCTCGTAATCTTCCGCAGCGACCACCTCGTCCACGCCGAGGGCGGCAGCCAGGCGCGGCACCTCCTCGCGCGCGCGGCCATGCAAAACAATCAGGTCGCCGCCCTGCCCGCGCAAAGTCTCGCGCAGCTCGCGCACCGACTGCCAGATGAAGTCCACGCGTCGGTCGGCGCGGGAATCGAGCGCATCGAGGATCTCGCTGTCGAAGACGAAGGCGCAGAAGACGCGCTGCGCCCCGGCAAGCGCGCGCCCGAGCGCGGCATTGTCGTCGAGCCGCAGGTCGCGGCGGAACCAGACCAATGCATCAGCCATCAGCGCGATTCAGCCCCTTCGCGCTTCTGTTCCGCCAGCCTGGCGGCGTCATCGAGCTTGCCCTGCACCTGGGCGGGCGCATTTTTCGCCTGCTCGGCCTCCCTGGCCTTGGCGGCACCGGCGGTCGCCGCAACGCTGGCGGTTTCGGAGACGCCGCAGCCGGCGAGCGTCAGGGCGCAGAGCAATGGCAGCAGTCTCATGGCTTTTTCCTTTCCGAAAGCAGGGCAATCACTTCCTCGTCCTCGACCTGGCCGAAGTCGGCGTAGAACTGCCCGACCGCCTGGAAGTTCTCCGGCGCATGCAGGCACACCACCTCGTCGGACTTCTCTCCCACCCTTTCCAGCGTGTCGGGCGGCGCCACCGGCACGGCACAGACCAGCTTCTGCGGCGCGCGGCTTCGCAGGGCGTGCAGGGCGGCGAGCATGGTCGAGCCGGTGGCCAGGCCGTCGTCGATGACGATGACGATGCGGCCCTGCGGATCGATGGGCGGATGCAGCGGCGAATACTGGGCGCGGCGCTTGCGGATGGTCGCCAGCTCCTGCGCCTTGATGCGCTCGATGTAGCCGGAATCGGCACCGGCCATGGCGGCGTAGGGCCCGAGATACGCCCAGCCGGTCTCGTCGATGGCGCCGATGGCGAATTCCGGGTTGCCGGGGGCGCCGAGCTTGCGCACCAGCACCACGTCGAATTCGCCGCCGAGCGCGTCGGCGACGATCTTCGCCATCGGCACGGCGCCGCGCGGGATGGCGAGGATCAGGGGATTTTTACCCCTGTAGGCGGCCAGTTTGTCGGCGAGAAGCCTTGCAGCCTGATCGCGGTTGCTGAAAATCATGCGTTACCTTAGCTGCGCCCGGAAAGACTGTCCAGACCGGTATAATTCGTTCTTTGAAAAGTCGTCCTCCGCAAGTCCTCCAACCCCCGGAATGACCTCCCCGCTCCTTGCGCTGCTGCCGCAGCTGCCCGCTTTGCCGAAGCCCGGCGCGCGCCTCGACCTGCCCGCGCTGGCGGGTTCGGCCGACGCCCTCGCGCTGGCGCAGCTCGCGGGCGGCCGCCTGCTGGCGGTGATCACGGCGAATCCGCTCGACGCGCAGCGCCTGCAGGAGGAGATCGCCTGGTTCGCGCCGCAGTTGCGCGTGCATCTGCTGCCGGACTGGGAGACCCTGCCCTACGACACGCTCTCGCCGCACCACGACCTGGTCTCCGAGCGCCTGGCGACGCTCTACGAGATCAGCCGCGGCGCCTGCGACATCGCCCTGATCCCGGCCACCACGGCACTCACCCGCCTGGCGCCGGCCGAATACCTGGCGGCGCACACCTTCTTCCTCAAGCAGGGCGAACGCCTCGACGTCGACGCCCTTCGATCGCAGCTGACGCTGGCCGGCTACCAGCACGTCACCCAGGTCGTCTCGCCGGGCGAGTACAGCGTGCGCGGCGGCCTCATCGACCTCTTCCCGATGGGTTCGGCCCTGCCCTTCCGCATCGAGCTCTTCGACGACGAGGTCGAAACCCTGCGCAGCTTCGACGTCGACTCGCAGCGCACTGTCTACCCGGTGCCGGAGGTGCGCCTGCTGCCGGCGCGCGAGTTCCCGCTCGACGAAGCCGGCCGCACGCGCTTCCGCGGCCGCTACCGCGAGACCTTCGAGGGCGACCCCTCGCGCTCGCCGATCTACAAGGACGTCTCCAACGGCATCGCGCCGGCCGGCATCGAGTACTACCTGCCGCTGTTCTTCGATCACACGGCGCTGATATTCGACTACCTGCCGAAGGACTCGGTGCTGTGCCTGCACCACGACGTGCCCGGCGCGATCGGCGAGTTCTGGACCGACACGGCTTCGCGCTACCGCCTGCTCGGCGGCGACCGCAGCCGGCCGCTGCTGCCGCCCGGGGAGATGTTCCTCACGGAGGAACAGTTCTTCATCGCCGCCGCCGCATTCGGGAGACTGACTTTTGGATCCGGCACGGCGGCGGATGCGCCGGCCGCGCCAGTGCCCGACCTCGCCGTCGAGCGCCGCGCCGACGATCCGCTGCACAAGCTGAAGGCTTTCGCCGCGAGTTTTCCCGGCCGCGTCCTGCTGCTGGCCGAATCGCCCGGCCGGCGCGAGACGCTGCTGCAATACCTCGCCGAGTACGGCCTGACGCCATCGCCTTGTGCCGACTTCGCCGCCTGCGCGGCGACGGCGGAGAAGCTCGCGCTGTCCGTGGCGCCGCTCTCAAACGGCTTCCTGCTGCCCGCCGCGAAACTCGCGGTCGTCACCGAGAACGAGCTCTACGCCGCCACCGCCCGCCCGCGCGGCCGCAAGGCCGACGCCCGCCGTGCCAGCCTCGAAGGCTGGCTGCGCGACCTGACGGAGCTCAAGATCGGCGACCCGGTGGTGCACGAAAGCCACGGCATCGGCCGCTACCAGGGGCTGGTGCACCTCGACCTCGGCGAAGGCGAGACGGAATTTCTCCACCTCGAATACGCCGGCGGCGACAAGCTCTACGTGCCGGTGGCGCAGCTGCACCTGATCTCGCGCTACAGCGCCTCCGAGCCGGAGCTGGTCGAGCTGCACAGGCTCGGCACCGACCGCTGGGACCGCGCCAAGCGCAAGGCCGCGCAGCAGGTGCGCGACACCGCCGCCGAGCTGCTCGCCCTCTACGCCCGCCGCGCCGCGCGGGAGGGACACGCCTTCTCATTCCGCGAGCACGACCTCGAGGCCTTCGCCGACGGCTTCGGTTTCGAGGAGACGCCCGACCAGGCCGCCGCCATCGCCGCGGTGGTCGCCGACATGAAGTCCGGCAGGCCGATGGACCGCCTCGTCTGCGGCGACGTCGGCTTCGGCAAGACCGAGGTGGCCCTGCGCGCCGCCTTCGCCGCCGTGATGGACGGCAGGCAGGTGGCGGTGCTGGCGCCGACCACCCTGCTCGCCGAGCAGCACTTCAACACCTTTTCCGACCGCTTCGCCGACTGGCCGGTGAAGCTCGTCGAGCTGTCGCGCTTCAGGAGCGCGAAGGAACAGACGGCCGCGCTGAAGGACCTCGCCGAGGGCAAGGTCGACATCGCCATCGGCACCCACCGCCTGCTGCAGAAGGATGTGCAGTTCGCCCGCCTCGGCCTCGTCGTCATCGACGAGGAGCACCGCTTCGGCGTGCGCCAGAAGGAGGCGCTGAAGGCCCTGCGCGCTTCAGTCGACGTGCTGACCCTGACCGCCACGCCGATCCCGCGCACCCTCGGCCTGTCGCTGGAGGGCCTGCGCGAGTTCTCCGTCATCGCCACCGCGCCGCAGAAGCGCCTCGCCATCAAGACCTTCGTCGTGCCGCACTCCGACGGCATCGTGCGCGAGGCGGTGCTGCGCGAGTTCAAGCGCGGCGGCCAGGTGTACTTCCTGCACAACGAGGTCGACACCATCGGCACCGTGCGCGAGCGCCTGGCGAAGCTGCTGCCCGAGGCGCGCATCGTCGTCGGCCACGGCCAGCTGCCGGAGCGCGAGCTTGAGCGCGTCATGAAGGAATTCACCCAGCAGCGGCACAACCTGCTGCTGTGCACGACCATCATCGAGACCGGCATCGACAACCCGCACGCCAACACCATCCTCATCAACCGCGCCGACAAGTTCGGCCTGGCGCAGCTGCACCAGCTGCGCGGCCGCGTCGGCCGCTCGCACCACCAGGCCTACGCCTACCT
>CAJPFL010000224.1 GCA_905339315.1 Rhodocyclaceae bacterium | reverse complement strand
GCGGCGTAGCCGTGCTGCCGCAGCAGCGCCTGCGCCTGCGGCCCCAGCATGAAGTCGTAGAAGCGGCGCGCCGTGTCGCCGGCGCCCTTGATCAGCACCATGCGCTGGCGCAGCGGCGCGTGCCAGGATTCCGGCACGGTTGCCCAGGCGCCGCGCGCCTTGAGTTCCGGACTGCCGGCAAGCGCCAGCGGCATGAAACCGGCCTGCGCCTCGCCGGTTGTGAGAAAGCGTGCCGCCTGCCCGACGTTCTCGCCGAGCACGAGCTTGCCCTTGACGGCATCCCACAGGCCAACGCGCTCCAGCGCCTCGCGCGCGGCACGGCCGTAGGGCGCCAGTTCCGGGTTGGCGATGGCGAGGCGCTTCAGCCTGCCGTCGGCCGCAGCCGCGCCGAGATCCTTGAGCCTGTTGTCGACATTGACGGGAGAGCCTTGCGGCACGTAAAAGGCGAGCCGGCCGACGGCATAGATTGCGCCGTTGTTCTCGGTGCGCCCCTCTTTTGCGAGCGCCTCGGCGAATTCCTCGTCGGCGGAGAGAAACAACTGGAAGGGCGCCCCCTGCGCGATCTGACGGCGAAAATTGCCGGACGAGCCGTAGGCGACCTTGACACTGCGGCCGGTGGCCTGCGCGAACGCGCCGACTATGGCCGGCATGGCCGCGCTCATGTTGGCGGCGACGGCCACGTTCGGCGTGTCCTGCGCGGCGGCCGGGCGCGTCAATGCGGAGGCGGTCAGCATTAGTGCGGCAAGCGTCCTGCACAAGGAAAACAAGCCCATGCTGATCCCCTTTTGTGGTTTCGATATGACGTGGCGACTATAACGATGCCGCAGCGCAGCGTCAATCGGCCGGATCAATTCTTCGGTGTCGGCGCGACGAGGCGCTGCAGCGCTCGCAGTTCGGCATCGATGGCCTTGGCAGCCTTCGCTTCCATGCGCCGATACTGCGCCAGCACTTCCTCGCCGGCCGGCGTGAGCTGCGCGCCGCCGCCGCGCGCGCCGCCCTTGGCGGTCTCGACCAGCGGCCGGCGGAAGCAGCGGTTCATCGACTCGACCATCATCCAGGCGCGCTTGTAGCTCATGCCCATGAGCCGGCCTGCGGCGGAAATGGAGCCCGTGGCGCGGATCTGCTCCAGCATGTCGGCCTTGCCCGGCCCGAGCGCAATGTCCGGCTCGAGCACGAAGCGGAGCCTTGCACGCAGTGCCGCTGGTTTTTTGGCGGGGCGAGCGGGTTGGCCGCTCTTGGCCTTCATCGAAGTGGGCATGGCAACAAATCAGCCTGAATGGTTGACAAAAACAGTCGGTGAAACTGTATCACGCGATGCTCCGGCGAGGCACCCTGACAGAGGGAAATCGTCGCTTGGATGGCGCGATAAACGGGTTTTCACCTAACATGGAATTTGTTTTGGAAATTGACATTTATCAATACAGTTTGGGCGTCGACAGGAATAGCATGGTGCTCAATCCCCGATGGGGCAGCAGACATTTTCCAGAGCAGCATGAACATCTCCAGCATCATCGTGCATGCCAAACCGACCCAGCTGTCGTCGGTGCGCGGCAACCTCGAGCAGATCCCCGGCGTGGAGATCCACGCCGCCACGGATGACGGCAAGTTCGTCATCACCATAGAAAGCGAAACAGACGGCGAAACCGCCGGCACCTTCGACCGCATCAACACGATGGACGGGGTGATGTCGGCCGCCATGGTTTTTCATCAATTCGAATCCGATCCTGAGAGGGAGGCCTGAAATGAAACTGACGCGTCGTGACTTTATCAAGGCGAATGCGGCCGCGGCCGCGGCCACGGTGGCAGGCATCACGCTGCCCATCTCGAAAGAGGCAATGGCGCAGCAGGGTGCCGACGGCATCCGCTGGGACAAGGGCGTCTGCCGCTACTGCGGCACCGGCTGCGGCGTGCTGGTCGGCGTCAAGGACGGCCGCATCGTCGCCACCCAGGGCGACCCCGACGCGCCGGTGAACAAGGGCCTCAACTGCGTCAAGGGCTACTTCCTCTCGAAGATCCAGTACGGCAAGGACCGCCTCACCACGCCGCTCTTGCGCATGAAGGGCGGCAAGTACGACAAGAACGGCGAGTTCGCGCCGGTCAGCTGGAAGCAGGCCTTCGACATCATGGAAGAGAAGTGCAAGGCCGCGCTGAAGGCGAAGGGCCCGACTTCCGTCGGCATGTTCGGCTCCGGCCAGTGGACCATCTGGGAAGGCTATGCCGCCAACAAGCTGTTCAAGGCCGGCTTCCGCTCCAACAACATCGATCCGAACGCGCGCCACTGCATGGCCTCCGCCGTGTTCGGCTTCATGCGCACCTTCGGCGCCGACGAGCCGATGGGCGTGTATGACGACGCCGAGCATGCGGATGCATTTGTTCTCTGGGGCTCCAACATGGCGGAGATGCACCCGATCCTCTGGTCGCGCATCACCAACCGCCGCCTCTCGGCGAAGCACGTCAAGGTGCATGTGCTGTCCACCTTCTCGCACCGCTCCTGCGAGGTGGCCGACGCCGAGCTGATCTTCAAGCCGCAGACGGACCTGGCGATCCTCAACTACATCTGCAACTACATCATCCAGAACAACGCAGTCAACGAGGCCTTCGTCGCCAAGAACGTCAACTTCCACAAAGGGGTCACCGACATCGGCTACGGCCTGCGGCCGAACCACCCGCTCGAGCAGGTCGCCAACAACAACGGCTACCCCGGCACCGACGGCAAGCCGAAGGGCAACCCGATGGCCTCGTCGCCGATCACCTTCGACGAGTTCAAGCAGTTCGTCTCCACCTACACGCTGGACTACACGTCGCAGCTCTCCGGCGTGCCGAAGGACAAGCTGGAGGCGCTGGCCAAGGCCTACGCCGACCCGAAGACCAAGGTCACGTCGTACTGGACCATGGGCTTCAACCAGCACACCCGCGGCACCTGGGTGAACAACATGATCTACAACGTGCACCTGCTGGTGGGCAAGATCTCCGAGCCGGGCAACAGCCCGTTCTCGCTGACCGGCCAGCCTTCCGCCTGCGGCACCGCGCGCGAGGTCGGCACCTTCGCCCATCGCCTGCCGGCCGACATGGTCGTCATGAACCCGGACCACCGCAAGCGCGCCGAGGAAATCTGGAAAGTGCCGGCCGGCACCATCCAGGCCGCGCCCGGCTTCCACGCCGTGCTGCAGAGCCGCATGCTGAAGGACGGCAAGCTGAATTTCTACTGGACCACCACCACCAACAACATGCAGGCCGGGCCGAACATCAACGGCGAGACCTATCCGGGCTTCCGCAACCCGGAGAACTTCATCGTCGTCTCCGACGCCTACCCGACGGTGACGGCGCTGGCCGCCGACCTGATCCTGCCCTCCGCGATGTGGATGGAGAAGGAGGGCGCCTTCGGCAACGCCGAGCGGCGCGGCCAGTTCTGGCGTCAGCAGGTGAAGGCCCCGGGCGAGGCCAAGTCCGACCTGTGGCAGTACATCGAGTTCTCGAAGCGCTTCAAGACCGACGAAGTGTGGCCGGCCGAGATCCTCGACAAGAACCCGGAGTACAAGGGCAAGACCCTGTACGACGTGCTCTACGCCAACGGCCAGGTCAACCAGTTCCCGCTGGCCGAGCTGGAGAAGGTGAACGGCCACGCCATCAAGGGCTACAGGAACGACGAGTCCACCGAGCTCGGCTACTACCTGCAGATGGGCCTGTTCGAGGAGTACCGCAAGTTCGGCCTCGGCAAGGGCAAGGACCTCGGCGAGTTCGCCGCCTACCACAAGGTGCGCGGCCTGCGCTGGCCGGTGGTGAACGGCAAGGAAACGCTGTGGCGCTACCGCGAGGGCTATGACCCCTACGTCAAGGCCGGCGAGGGCGTCAAGTTCTACGGCAAGCCCGACGGCAAGGCGGTGATCTTCGCGCTGCCGTACCAGCCGGCCGCCGAGCCGCCGGATGCCGAATACGACCTGTGGCTGTGCACCGGCCGCGTGCTCGAGCACTGGCATACCGGCACCATGACGCGCCGCGTGCCGGAGCTCTACAAGGCTTTCCCGGACGCCGTGGTGTGGATGCATCCGAAGGACGCCGAGAAGCGCGGCCTGAAGCGCCACGACATCGTCAAGGCCGTCACGCGCCGCGGCGAGATCCAGTTGCGCGTCGACACCAAGGGCCGCAACAAGGTGCCGGAAGGGCTGGTCTTCATCCCCTTCTTCGACGAACACCGCCTGGTGAACAAGCTGACACTGGACGCCACTTGTCCGATCTCGAAAGAGACCGACTTCAAGAAGTGCGCGGTGAAGATCGTCAAGGCCTGATCGGATAAGGCATCAGGGAGCGCACGGGCGGGCAGCCTCGGTTGCCCGCCCGCATGCACAAGCCGATCATCATGGAAGCCGACAAGCCGAGAAAGCCCGCCGCGCAGGCGCGCCGCCAGTTCCTGCTCGATTCCGCCCGCATGGCCTGCGGCGTCGGGCTGCTCGGCATCGGCATCGGCCTGTATGCCAAGCAGGCGAAGGCGCTGCCGCCGCTGGCGCTGCGCCCGCCCGGCGCGCTGGCCGAGAAGGATTTCCTCGGCGCCTGCGTGCGCTGCGGCCTGTGCGTGCGCGACTGCCCCTACGACATCCTCAGCCTGGCCACGCCGGAGGAGCCGGTGTCGACGGGCACGCCCTACTTCGTCGCGCGGCAGCTGCCCTGCGAGATGTGCGAGGACATTCCCTGCGTCAAGGCCTGCCCGACCGGCGCGCTCGACCATTCGCTGACCGACATCAACAAGTCGAAGATGGGCCTGGCGGTGCTGGTCGACCAGGAGAACTGCCTCAACTTCCTCGGCCTGCGCTGCGACATCTGCTACCGCATCTGCCCGCTCATCGACAAGGCGATCACGCTGGAGCAGCAACTCAACGCGCGCACCGGCAAGCACGCCCTCTTCATCCCGGTGGTGCATTCCGACGCCTGCACCGGCTGCGGCAAGTGCGAGAAGGGCTGCCCGCTCGAAGTGGCGGCGATCAAGGTCTACCCGACCGAGCTGGCCAAGGGCGAGCCCGGCAAGCATTACCGCCTCGGATGGGTCGAGAAGGAGAAGGCCGGCGGCAGCCTGGTCGCGCCGGACGTGCAGCACCAGTACAACCTGCCGGAAGGCATGCGCTACGAGTCGGGCAAGGGCCTCATGCCGAGCGAGGCGCCGCCGGCCGTGCCGCCCGGCTCCGCCGCCCCCGGCACGCAGCCGGGCCTGCCGAAGGCGCTGCAGGGAGGCAAGTTATGAGCGCCCAACGCATCGGCGCGGAAGCCGTGGCCGCCAAGGGCTGGCTGCGCGCGCACAAATGGCTGCTCGCGCGGCGCGTGTCGCAGCTGGGCATCCTCCTGCTCTTCCTGCTCGGCCCGCTCGCCGGCATCTGGATCGTCAAGGGCAACCTGACCTTCAGCTACACGCTGAATTTCCTGCCGCTGACCGACCCCTACATCCTGCTGCAGTCGCTGCTGACGCGGCACCTGCCGGAAACAAAGGCCTTTGTCGGCGCCGCCATCGTACTGGCGTTCTACCTGCTCGTCGGCGGCCGCGTGTTCTGCTCCTGGGTCTGCCCGGTGAACATGGTCACCGACGCGGCGGCCTGGCTGCGGAGCCGCCTCGGCATCAAGGGCGGCGCGCATGTCTCGCGCAGGACGCGCTTCTGGATTCTCGGCCTGACCCTGCTGCTGGCCGCCACCACCGGCACCCTGGCCTGGGAGCTGGTGAACCCGGTGTCGATGTTCCACCGGGGGATCATCTTCGGACTCGGTTCGGTGTGGGCGGTGATTCTCGCCATCTTTCTGCTCGAGCTCTTCGTCATGCAGGACGGCTGGTGCGGCCGCCTCTGTCCGATGGGCGCTTTCTACAGCCTGATCGGAAAAGTCAGCCTGGTCAGGGCGGCGGCGGTGAATCGCGCCGCCTGCAACGACTGCATGGATTGCTTCGTCGTCTGCCCCGAGCCGCAGGTGATCCGCCCGGCGCTGAAGGGCGTGGCAGGCGCGGGACCGGTGATCCTGGCGGGCAGCTGCACCAACTGCGGCCGCTGCATCGATGTCTGCTCGAAGGAGGTGTTCGCCTTCGGCACGCGTTTCGGCAACAGGATCGAAAAGGTTTCGCCACCGGCGCAGAAGATGGCGCCGGCGTGCAAATGAGGAAAGTTTTGGGTAGCTTCGATTTTCAACTTACGACGACGCGAAGGGAGACGATCATGAAAAGGTCCGTCACGATTATTCTGGCTGCGGCGCTGACCGCGATTTCCGGGTGGAGCCTCGCCCAGCAGGTGGCCGGCGTGCAGACGCTGCGCGGCGCCGACACGGCCGCCGCCGACCAGGCGCCGGACGCGCAGAAGGCCTATACGGGCAAGAAGCCCGGCCTGCAAAAGCCGATCGCGCGCACCTTCAAGGAACAGCCGCCGCTGGTGCCTCATGCCGTCGACAACTTCGACGAGATCACGGTCGAGGAGAACCAGTGCATGAGCTGCCACAGCCTGGAAAAATTCAAG
>CAJPFL010000223.1 GCA_905339315.1 Rhodocyclaceae bacterium | reverse complement strand
AGCACCGGCAGCACGCCGGGCAGGGCGATGTCCACCGCGCAGGCCTGGGTGTTCGGCGCCGCGCCGAAGGCGGTCGACGCGCCGGAAAAGATCTTCGAGGCGGTGTTGAGCTGGGCGTGGGTCTCCAGCCCGATGACGATTTCCCAGTTGGCGATGCCCATGGTTGCTTTCTCTCAGGCGCAGCTGCCGTCGCGCCGGTCGTAGATCATCGGCAGCAGCTGGTCCCAGGCGCTGCCCGTGCACATCGCCTGGCATTCCTGGAAGGCGACCGTGACGCGCGTGCCCTGCTCCCACATGCGCACGATGCAGCTGCCGCTGGGCTGGACGAGCTCGATGGCCGGCATCTCCTTCGTCTGGCGGAAGTCCTTCAGCACGAAGTGGCAGCTGCCGTGCTGCGGAAAGTTCGCTTTGGCCTCGAAGGCGCGCACCCGCGCCGCGGCGACGTCGAGCCTGAGCAGGCCGCTGCCGCCGGTCTCGTCGCGGTAGCTGCAGTCCGCCCTGACGTCGAGCGGCCGCGCCGGGATCGGCGGCGGCCGCTCGATGAGGGCGCAGGCGCCGAGCAGGGCCGTGAGCAGCAGAAGCAGCAGTTTGCGCAGCATGATTTCTTCCTTTTCAGGCGCAGGAGCCCTTGCGCCGGTCGTTGAGGATGGGCCAGAGGTAGCTGTAGGAATTGCCCGAGCACATCTTCTCGCACTGCTGGAAGGCGACCGTGACGCGCTCGCCCTGTTCCCAGACGCGCACGATGCAGCGGCCCCTGGACTGGCTCAGCTCGATGGCCGGCAGCTCCTTCGTCTGGCGGAAATCCTTCAGGTCGAAGCGGCAGGCGCCGCGTTTCGGAATGTTCACCTGCGCCTCGAAGGCCTTGACCTTCGCCTCCGCCACGTCCAGCTTGAGCGCGCCGTTGTAGCCGGACTCGTCGCGGAAATTGCATTCGGTCTTGACGTTGATCGGGCGCACCGGGATCGGCCCCGGCCTGGCCGCCGGCCTGGCGGCGACGGCCGTGGGCGGGGCCGGCGCTTCCGCGGCCGGCCCGGACGGCTTGTCGGGCGTCGCGCAGCCGCCGAGGAATGCAGCGGCAAGCAGGACGGCCAGCCTGAGGCGCATCGTCAAAGCTCCGGCGCGCGCGCGTGCCAGTCGCTGGCGCGCTGGTACTGGTGCGCCGCGTTGAGCATGCGCGCCTCGGCGAAATAATTGCCGATGATCTGCAGGCCGACCGGGCGGCCGCCTGCGCCGAAGCCGCAGGGGATCGACATCCCCGGCAGGCCGGCGAGGTTGACGGCGATGGTGTAGATGTCCGAGAGGTACATCTGCACCGGATCGGCGGCCCGGGCGCCGAGGTCGAAGGCGACGGTCGGGCTGGTCGGGCCCATGATCAGGTCACAGGACTCGAAGGCCCCGGCAAAGTCGGCCGCGATGAGACGGCGGATGCGCTGCGCCTGCAGGTAGTAGGCGTCGTAGTAGCCGTGCGACAGCACGTAGGTGCCGATCAGGATGCGCCGCTTCACCTCGGCGCCGAAGCCCTGGGCGCGGCTCTTGCAGTACATCTCGGCGAGGTCGCCGTACTGCGGCGCACGCCAGCCGTAGCGCACGCCGTCGAAGCGCGACAGGTTGCTGGAAGCTTCCGCCGGCGCGATGACGTAATAGGCCGGCACCGACAGCTTCATGTTGGGCAGCGACACATCCACCGTGACGGCGCCGAGCCTGCGGTATTCGGCGATGGCCGCCTCGACTGCCTGCGCCACGTCGGCCGCCAGGCCCTCGGCGAAGAATTCCCTCGGCAGGCCGATGCGCAGGCCGGCGAGCGGCTGCTCCAGATCGCGGGCGTAGTCCTCGGCCGGCCGCTCCAGGCTGGTCGAGTCGCGCTCGTCGAAGCCGGCCATGGCGTTGAGCAGGAGGGCACAGTCTTCCGCGCTCCTGGCCATCGGCCCGGCCTGGTCGAGCGAGGAGGCGAAGGCGATCATGCCCCAGCGCGAAACGACGCCGTAGGTGGGTTTGAGCCCTGTCAGGCCGCACAAGGCGGCCGGCTGGCGGATCGAGCCGCCGGTGTCGGTGCCGGTCGCCGCAGGCGTCAGCCGCCCCGCCACGGCGGCGGCCGAGCCGCCCGAGGAGCCGCCGGGCACGGCGGCCGCGTCCCAGGGGTTCTTCACCGGGCCGTAGAACGAGGTCTCGTTGGACGAGCCCATGGCGAACTCGTCCATGTTGGTCTTGCCCAGGGTGACCGTGCCGGCGGCCTTGAAGCGCGCGATCACCGTCGCGTCGTAGGGGCTGACGAAATTCGACAG
>CAJPFL010000222.1 GCA_905339315.1 Rhodocyclaceae bacterium | reverse complement strand
GCACGACAATCCCACCGCACTCTTCATCGACTGCCGCAGCGAAATGGAGTTCCTCTTCGTCGGCCATCCTGTCGGCGCCATGATGATTCCCTGGAACGACGGCCCGGACTGGGAAATCAACCCGCATTTCGTCGCCCACGTCAAGAAGGCGGCCAGCGTCGACCGCCCCATCGTGCTCATCTGCCGCAGCGGCAACCGCTCCGTTTCCGCCGGCCACGCGCTCGAGGAGGCCGGCTTCACGCAGGTGTACAACGTGCTGCACGGCTTCGAGGGCGAACTCGACGACAACCACCGCCGCGGCACCAAGGCCGGCTGGCGCTTCGAAGGCCTGCCCTGGGAACAGTGTTGAGCGCACCGGCGCCGTCGCCGGCGCCGCCGACGCGGCGGCGCTTCGGCCTGCCCTGGGAGATCTGGTTCTTTTTGCTGGCCTTCGTCGCCCTGCAGTTCTGGCAGGGGCGCGAGATGCAGGCCGGCGCCATGCCGCCGATCGCCGGCCAGCTCGCCGACGGCCGCCCCGCCAGCCTCGAATCCATCCTGCGCGAGGCCGGCGGCAAGCCGCTGCTGCTCTATGTCTGGTCGAGTTCCTGCCCGATCTGCCGCGCCGAGGAGGGAACGATTTCCGCGCTCGCCGAGGATTGGCCGGTGCTGACCCTGGCCATGCAGTCCGGCAACGCCGAAACCGTTTCGAAATTCATGCAGGAACACAAGCTGGGCTATCCGGCGCTGGTCGATGCGCGCGGCGAGATTGCCTGGTCGCTGGGCGTGCGCGCCACGCCGGCCTGGTTCGTCGTCGACCGCCGCGGCGCCATCCGCTTCTCGGGACTGGGCTACACCACCGGCTGGGGGCTGCGCGCGCGCCTGTGGTGGGCGCAGGCCTTCGCATGACGGCAGCCACCGACACGGAGACGCGCAGCGGCGAACAACCGTCACCCCCTTCCCGGGGAAGGGGGCGGGGGGATGGCTTTCCGCCAGCCCGCCTGGCCTGGTTCGTCTGGGGCCTCGGCGCCCTGCTCTACCTCATCGGCTTCTACCAGCGCGTCGCACCCGCCGTGCTCACCGACCAGCTGATGACGGAGTTCGCGATCGGCGCGGCGGCGCTGGGCAACCTCTCCGCCTTCTACTTCTATTCCTACGTGGCGATGCAGATTCCCACCGGCATCCTCGCCGACCGCTGGGGCCCGAGGAGGCTCCTCGCCACCGGCGCCGGCGTCGCCGCGCTCGGCACGGCGCTGTTCGCCTTCGCGCCGACGCTGTTCTGGGCCAATGCCGGGCGGCTGCTGATCGGCGCCTCGGTCGCCGTCGCCTTCGTCTCGATGCTGAAGCTCGCCAGCCACTGGTTCCTGCCGCGCCAGTTCGCGCTGGCCTCGGGCATGGCGCTCTTCATGGGGGTGGTCGGCGGCGTCTTCGCCGGTGTGCCGCTGCGCCTGCTGGTGGACGCCTTCGGCTGGCGCGGCGTGATGGGCGCCTCAGCCCTGGTGACGGCTGCGCTCTGCGCCGCCATCTGGCTGCGCGTGCGCGACGACCCGGCCGAAGCCGGCTACGCCAGCCACTTCCACGGCGCCGGCCACGGCACCGGCCAGCACGGCGCCATCTGGCGCGGGCTGATGGACGTGCTGTCCTACCGCAACACCTGGATCCTGGTGATCGTGCCGATCGGCGTCGCCGGTTCGGTGCTGACCTTCGCCGGGCTGTGGGGCGTGCCCTACCTGCGCCAGGTGCACGGACTGGAGACGAAGACGGCGGCGGCGATCACCTCCAGCTTCCTCGTCGCCTGGGCGCTGGGCGGACCGCTGCTCGGCACCTGGTCGGAACGCATCGGCCGGCGCAAGCCGATCTACGTCATCACCACCGCGTTCGTCCTGGCCTGCTGGACGGCAATCATCTTCCTGCCGCTGCCGGTGTGGCCGCTGGCGGCATTGCTGGTGCTGACGGGCTTCCTCTCCGGCAACCTCATCATCGGCTTCGCCTGGGCCAAGGAGTCGGTGCCGGCGCGCCTGATGGGCACGGCTTCGGGCGTGTGCAACATGGGCCCGCTGATGGGCGGCATGTTCCTGCAGCCGGCGGTGGGCTGGATGCTCGACCGCCACTGGAGCGGCGCCACTGCCAACGGCGTGCGCATCTACGATGCCGCCGCCTGGCAGGCCGGCTTCACCATGATGTACGCCTGCGTGATCCTGTCCCTCATCCTGATCCTGTTTGCGCGCGAGACGCACTGCAGGCAAATGACAGCCTAACCCCCGGCCCCTTTCCCGGGGAAAGGGGTGACGGTGGTTCGCTTTGCTCCTTGTCTCACACTGCTCCGCCTTGGGGCGGCCCGGCGGCGGAGCGCTAGAAGTCAGCCCCCGCGGTACGGCGATAATGGATCGCCTCGGCGACGTGCGCGCTTGTCACGCGCCCGCTGCCGGCGAGGTCGGCGAGGGTGCGCGCCACCTTCAGCACGCGGTGGTAGGCGCGCGCCGAGAGGCCGAGGCGGGCGATGGCCTGCTTCAGCAGCTGCGCGCCGGCTTCGTCGGGCGCGCAC
>CAJPFL010000221.1 GCA_905339315.1 Rhodocyclaceae bacterium | reverse complement strand
TCCATCTCCAGCATCAGGTCGTAGTAGCGCGGGTTGAACTCGCGGCGCAGCACCTGGGCGCGCGAGGTGCCGTCCTCGTGCACGACTTCCGGCACGCGCGCCTTCCACGCCTCCGCCACCCGGAAGGTGAAGGTCATGAAGGGCGCCGGGTGGGTCGAGCCGAGCATCTGCGGGCCGACCGTGTCGAGCATCGACGGGCAGAACGGCCGCCAGCGCTCGCGGAACTTGATCTGCGCGTTGATGCGGTCGGCGACGCCGGGCACACTCGGGCAGCCGAGGATGGAGCGGCCGCCGAGGGCGCGCGGGCCGAACTCCATGCGCCCCTGGAACCAGGCCACCGGCTGGCCGTCGGCGAGCAGGCGCGCAATGCGCTGCGGCACCTGGTCGATCTGCTGCCAGGCCGGCTTCGACGGATGGCGCGCGCAGGCGGCGATGACCTCCTCGTTGCTGTAGGCCGGGCCGAGGTAGACGTGCTCCATCTTCTCCACCGGCACGCCGCGCTGCACCGAAACGTAGGAAGCGGCGCCCACCGCCGTGCCGGAGTCGCCCGAGGCCGGCTGCACGAACAGCTCCCTGACGTCGGGCCGGGCGATGATGCGCTGGTTGAGCTTGACGTTGAGCGCGCCGCCGCCGGCGAAGGCCAGCCGCCCGGTCTCGCGCAAGATGTCGCCGAGATAGTGGTCGAGCATCGCGAGGGCGATGTCCTCGAACAGCTTCTGCATGCTCGCCGCGTAATGGATGTAGGGGTCGTCGGCGATGTCGCCCACCCTGCGCGGTCCCAGCCAGTCGATCAGCTTCGGCGAAAAGTAGTAGCCCTTGCCCGCCTCCTTGTAGCGGCGCAGGCCGATCACGTTGGCGTAATCAGTGTCGATCGTCAGCTCGCCGTGCTCGAATTTCGCCAGGCGCGAGAAGTCGTACTTGTCCGGGTCGCCGTAGGGCGCCATGCCCATCACCTTGTATTCGCCATCGAGCATCTCGAAGCCGAGGTACTCGGTGATGGCGCCGTAGAGGCCGCCGAGCGAATCCGGGTCGTAGAACTCCCTGATCTTGTGGATGCGGCCGTTCTCGCCGTAGCCGAAGAAGGTCGTCGCGTATTCGCCCTTGCCGTCGATGCCGAGGATGGCGGTCTTCTCCGTGAAGCCCGAGCAGTGGTAGGCGCTCGAGGCGTGGGTCAGGTGGTGCTCGACCGGCACGAGGTCGACCTTCGCCGGATCGAAGCCGAGCTGTGCCAGGCAGTCGAGGATGCGGCCGCGGTAGCGGCGGTAGCGGCGGTTGCCGTTGAAGAGCGCATCGAGCGCGCGGTCCGGCGCGTACCAGTAGCGTTTCGCATAGTGCCAGCGCGCCGGCTCCATCAGGCTGATCGGTGCGAACGGGATCGCCACCGCATCAACGTCGGCCGGGCGGATGCCGGCGAAGTCGAGGCAGAACTTCGCCGCCTCGAACGGCATGCGGCCCCTGGCGTGCTTGTCGCGGATGAAGCGCTCTTCTTCCGCGGCGGCGACCAGCCTGCCGTCGATGTAGAGCGCGGCGGAGGGATCGTGCGAAAGCGAGCCGGAGAGGCCGAGGACGGTCAGCGGCATGCGCTCAGGCCTCCCAGGCCGAGAGGAAGGCCTGCCAGTGCGGCTGCTTCAGGCCCACCAGGGCCTCGCGCACCACCTTCGTTTCCGCATCGAAGGCCTTCGCCGTCAGCACGCCGCGCAGGCGCTGGAAGCGCAGGTAGACGAGGAAGGTGTTCACGACGTCGGTCTCGCAGTAGTCGCGGATCTCGTCGATGCGGCCGTCCTGCCAGGCGCCCCAGACGGCCGAGCCGTCCATGCCGAGCTTGCCGGGCAGGCCCATCAGCTTCGCCAGTTCGTCGAGCGGCGCATTGGCGCGCGGCTGGTACAGCGCCAGCAGGTCCATCAGGTCGAGGTGGCGCGAATGGTAGCGGCTGATGTAGTTGTTCCACTTGAAGTCCCGGTCGTCTTCCCCCTGGTCCCAGTAGCGCGGCGCGGCGACGCCATGGATCAGGCCGCGGTAGTGCAGCACCGGCAGGTCGAAGCCGCCGCCGTTCCAGGAGACGATCTGCGGCGTGAACTTCTCGATGCCGTCGTAGAAGCGCTGGACGATCTCGGCTTCGCCCAGCTTCGGCTCGGCCAGCGACCAGACGGTGAAGCGCTCCCCCTCGCGCAGGGCGCCGGAGATGACGACCACGCGCTGCAGGTGCCGCGGCAGGAAGTCGTTGCCGCTGGCGGCGCGTCGCTTCTGGAAGGCGAACTCGGCCAACTCGTTGTCCGAGAGGTCGGCGGGCAGGTCGTGCAGCTTGCGGATCCCCGCCACGTCGGGAATCGTCTCGATGTCGAAGGCGAGAACGGGGGTCATTTCTTCGCTCCGGCGGCCTCTTCGGCAGGCGCGGGCTCCGCTGCCTTCCCGGAAGCTTCCGGGAAGTGGACATGCAGGTTGACGCACCCCTGGAGGAGGAGGACCGTGATCAGCAGGAGGAGTTCTTTAATCATTCGATGACGACGCCGGGCCGGCCCGCGATCACTTCGCGGATGCGCGCCACCAGCGCCTCCCAGTCGATATGCCGATTGTAGCCGATGATGCTCACTGACGGCATGCCGCTGCCGCGCATCAGCACGACGCCCTCCCCCTCGCGCTCGACGCCTTCGAGCAGGCAGACGCCGTTTTTCAGCGCGCAGCCGAAGCCGATGCGCGCATAGCCGAAGCTGAAGCCGGAGCGCTCGGGCGCGCGCGCCAGCGCCTGCGGCGGGCCGGCCTCGCCCAGCGCCGTGATGTCCTTCAGCGCGCCGATGCTCAGGCTGCGCGGGTAGTCGCCCTCGCTGCTGGCGATGCGCGCATCGAAGCGCAGCGGCTTCCAGCCCTGCATCTCCAGGTCGCGCAGATCGGCGTCGAAGCGCCCCTCGATGGCGCCGAAGGCGAAGGTCCGCGTCAGCATGCCGAGGTCGAGGTTGCGCGCCGTGACGTCGGCGACGAAGCGCCGTCCCTTGCCGAAGGGATCGATCAGGCGCAGCTGGTGCACGATGATGCCGCCGTCGAAGACTTCGATGCTGAGCGCGCCGTCCAGCCGCAGCACGCCCTGCTCGTAGGCGATGCGCGGCACACGTGCCGTCAGGCTGCCCGCCATGGCCGGCAGCTTCAGCGCCCGCGACAGCTTCGGCATGGAGACGCCGTCGATGCCGCCCTCGAACTCGCCGTGCCAGCCGGACTGACTTTTCGCCAGGCGCAGCGAATCGATGAGAAAGCGCCCGTCGAGCATCGGCGCAACCAGCCCCTTGACCGTCGCCTCGCTCCCCCCGAGCCGCAGCGGCAGGCTGAAGCCGGCCAGCGGCAGGTCACCGATGCGCCCGGCGGCAACGCCGATCTCGGCATCGGTGGGCGCTTCTGCATCCCAGGGAATCTGCGCGTTCACGCCGTCCAGTGCCAGATAGCCGGTGTTGTCCGCCAGCGCGGCATCCTCCAGCCCGGCATAGAAGCGGCGCAGGCCGCCAGCCGCCCACTCGGCAGAAAAGCGGGCATGGCCTGAGGCATGCCATTCCGGAAAGCCCAGCCCGGCAAGCCAGGGCTGCACCCACTCGCGCATGGCCGTGGCGAGATCGAGCCGTTCGGTGACGAAGCCCCAGTCGGTCGCCTCGCCACGCTCACGGTCCCAGCGCAGGCCGGCGATGACGGCGCCGAATTCGGCGACTTCGAGACGGGCCAGCGCCACGTCGATGCTTTTTGCCGACAGCGTCCCTTCGGCGTCGATGCGCACGCCGGCCTGGCGCCGCCACGGCGCGCGATAGACCTCGCCCTGCGGCCAGTCGAGCCGCGCCTGCCATTGCCAGTCGGTGCCGCTGCGCGTGGCGCCGGCCTTGAGGCTGAAAGCGATGTCCTTGCCGGCGATGTCGCCCTCCCGGCTGGCGAATTCAAGGCCGCGCACATCGAGGTCGAGCCGCGCCTGGCCGCCCTCGACGTGCAGGCCGATGTCGATTTTGCCGGATGGGCGCCAGCCGCGCAGGCGCTTCACCAGCGGCGAGAAGGCAACGGCATCGACGTCGCGGATGGAAAACGAGAAGAAACCGTCGCCCGGCCGCCAGGCCAGCGAGAACGGCAGTGCCGGCCGGCGGCTGCCGCGTTCATCGTCGCGGCGCACCTGCCCTTCGGGACAGTCCAGCCGGCGCCCGTCGAAGAAGAAGCCGGCGCAACGAATGCGCAGCTCGCGATACTCGGCGCCGGCGACGCGCAAGCGGCCGAGCCGTATCTCGGCTTCGCCGCGCCGGACCGCATCGAAGGCGATGCTGACGTTGTCGGCCTCGAAGGCGGAGTGGCTGATCGAACCGAGGGAGAGCGTGACCTGCGCCGCCGTCGCCGGCAGGGCGGCCAGGCACAGCAGCAGGAAGAACAGCCTAGGCCGGGAAGACACCGGTCGACAGATAGCGATCGCCGCGATCGCAGACGATGGTGACGATCACCGCATCGCGCACCTGACCCGCCAGGCGCAGGGCCACCGCCATGGCGCCGCCGGAGGAGATGCCGGCGAAGATGCCTTCCTCGCGCGCCAGGCGCCGCGTCATCTCCTCGGCGTCGGCCTGACTGACGTATTCCAGGCGGTCGACGCGGGATTTGTCGTAGATCCTCGGCAGGTATTCCTCGGGCCACTTGCGGATGCCGGGAATCTGCGAGCCCTCCTCCGGCTGGCAGCCGACGATCTCGATCCGCGGATTCTTTTCCTTGAAGAAGCGCGAACAGCCGACGATGGTGCCGGTGGTGCCCATGCTGGAGACGAAATGGGTGATCCTGCCTTCCGTGTCGCGCCAGATCTCCGGCCCGGTGCCCTCGTAGTGCGAGAGCGGATTGTCCGGGTTGGCGAACTGGTCGAGCATGATGCCGCGGCCCTCGGCGACCATCTTCTCGGCAACGTCGCGCGCCATCTCCATGCCGCCCTTCTGCGGGACGAGCACGATCTCGGCGCCGAAGGCGCGCATGGTCTGGCGCCGCTCGATGGAAAGGTGCTCGGGCATGATCAGCACCATGCGGTAGCCACGCATCGTTGCCGCCATCGCCAGGGCGATGCCGGTGTTGCCGCTGGTGGCCTCGATCAGGGTGTCGCCCGGCTTGATGTCGCCGCGCGCTTCGGCCCTCAGGATCATCGACAGCGCCGGACGGTCCTTCACCGAGCCGGCGGGATTGTTGCCCTCCAGCTTGGCGAGAATCACATTGCCGCGTCGCTCGTTCTCCGCGCCTGGCAGGCGCTTCAGGCGCACCAGCGGGGTGTTGCCGACGAAGTCCTCGAGCACTTTATGCATTTTTCAGCCTGTCCTGGACATAGCGCGCGACGCCCTCCTCCACCGTGGCGAACGGCGCGTCATGGCCGGCCTGGCGCAGCTGCGAGATGTCGGCCTCGGTGTAGCTCTGATACTTGCCCTTCAGCGCCTCGGGAAAGGCGACGTATTCGATGACGCCGCGGTTGCGCAGGTCCGCCAGCGGCAGGGGCTCCTCCCCCTGTGCGGCGCGGCAGGCGTTCACCGTGGCGACGGCGACGTCGTTGAACGACTGTGCGCGACCCGTGCCGACATTGAAGATCCCCGAGACGTGGTTGTCGAGGAAATGCAGGTTGACCTTGACGACGTCGTCGATGAAGACGAAGTCGCGCCGCTGCTCGCCGTTGCCGTAGCCGTCGCAGCCCTCGAACAGCCTGACCTTGCCCTCGGCCCGATACTGGTTGAAGAAATGGAAGGCCACCGAGGCCATGCGGTCCTTGTGCTGCTCGCGCGGGCCGTAGACGTTGAAATAGCGGAAGCCGGCGACCTGCGAGGGAAAGTCAGCTTCGGCGAGACGGCGGCGCACGACCTGGTCGAAGAGGAATTTCGAGTAGCCGTAGACGTTCAGCGGCGCCTCGAACTCGCGCGACTCGCGGAAGACGCGCCCCGCCCCATACACCGAGGCCGAGGAGGCGTAGAGGAAGGGCACGTCCTGGTCGAGGCAGAAGTCAAGCAGCTCCAGGGAATAGCGGTAGTTGTTGTCCATCATGTAGCGGCCATCGTGCTCCATGGTGTCGGAGCAGGCGCCCTCGTGCAGCAGCGCCTCGACGGCGCCGTCGAGCTCGCCGGCGGCGATGGCCTCGATGAATTCGTTCTTGTCGAGGTAGTCGGCGATCTCGCAGTCGACCAGGTTGCGGTACTTGTCGCCTTTGGTGAGGTTGTCGACGGCAATGATGTTGCTGACGCCGCGCGCGTTGAGCGCCTTCACCAGGTTCGAGCCGATAAAACCGGCTGCGCCAGTCACTACGTAATACATGTCAGCCTTCCATTGCTCAGAGTGTGGCGCGCAGCTCGTCGAGCGTCACGACGGCCGTGCCCAGTTTGCCGACGACGATGCCGGCCGTGCGGTTGGCAATGCGCATCGCCTGATGCAGGTCGGCCCCGCTCGCCAGCATCACCGCCATCGAGGCGATGACGGTGTCGCCGGCACCGCTGACATCATAGACCTCGCGCGCCAGGGCCGGTTCGTGCCGGGCCTGCTTGCCCTCGAACAGCGACATGCCCTCCTCGCTGCGCGTCACCAGCAGGGCGTCCAGCCGAAGCGACTCGCACAGGCGCATTGCCTTTTCCTGCAGCTCGGCCTCCGAGGACCAGCGGCCGATCACCTCGCGCAGTTCGGCGCGGTTCGGCGTCAGCAGCGTGGCGCCGGCGTAGCGGACGAAATCCTCGCCCTTCGGGTCGACCAGCACCGGCTTGCCCTGGTCCCGCGCCAGCCGGATCATCTCGCCGATATGGGCCAGGCCGCCCTTGCCGTAGTCGGAAAGGATGACGGCGTCGCAGCGCGGCAGCTGTCGCTCGAAATCGGCCAGCTTGGCGCGCAGCACCTCGTGTGCGGGACAGTTCTCGAAATCGATGCGCAGCAGCTGCTGCTGGCGGGCCACGACACGCAGCTTGATGGTGGTCGACAGCTCCGCATCCTCGTGCAGGCTGGTCTCGATGCCCTCGTCGGCCAGCAGCCGCGCCAGCGTCTGCCCGGCCTCGTCGGCGCCGACGACGGAGAGCAGCGAGGCCTTCGCCCCCAGCGCCGCGCAGTTGCGCGCCACGTTGGCGGCGCCGCCGGGTCGCTCCTCGGTGCGCTCGACCTTGACCACCGGCACCGGCGCCTCGGGCGAGATGCGGCTGACCTCGCCAAACCAGTAGCGGTCGAGCATGACGTCGCCGACGACGAGGATGCGGGTCTTGGACGTGTCGGGCAGGAGCAGCTGGGTCATCACTGTCTTCCGATGGCGAAATACTGGATGCCTGCGGCGCGCATCTGCGACGGATCGTAGAGGTTGCGCCCGTCGAAGACAAGCGGCGCCTTGAGTCGCCGCTTCATTTCCCCGAAATCCGGACTCCTGAATTCCTTCCACTCGGTGACGATCACCAGCGCATCCGCGCCGTCGAGCGCCGCCATCGGCGACTCGGCATAGGCAATCCGCGCTTCGGCGCCGAAGATGCGACGGGCCTCGTCCATCGCCACCGGATCGTAGGCGCAGACGCTGGCCCCGCGCGCCAGCAGGTCGGCAATGACGCGGCGGCTCGGCGCTTCGCGCATGTCGTCGGTGTTGGGCTTGAAGGCCAGCCCCCAAAGGGCGAAGCGGCGGCCCGACAGGTCCTCGCCCAGCCGGCCGAGGATCTTGCGGCCGAGCACGCCCTGCTGGAACTCATTGGCCTCCTCCACAGCGCCGAGGACGCGCAATGCGCCGCCGGCGTCGCGCGCCGCGCGGTTGAGCGCCTGGACGTCCTTCGGGAAGCAGGAGCCGCCGTAGCCGCAGCCCGGATAGAGGAACTGGTAGCCGATGCGCGGATCGGCGCCGATGCCCTGGCGCACCAGTTCGATGTCGGCGCCCAGCTTCTCGGCCAGGTTGGCCAGCTCGTTCATGAAGGAAATGCGCGTCGCCAGCATGGCATTGGCGGCATACTTCGTCAGCTCGGCCGAATGCACGTCCATGACGATCAGGCGGGAGTGCGAGCGCTGGAAGGGCGCATACAGCTGCCGCATCAGCTCGATCGCCCGCCCATCCTCGGCGCCGACGATGATGCGATCGGGGCGCATGAAATCCTCGACCGCCGCGCCCTCCTTGAGGAACTCCGGATTGGAAACGACGCTGAATTCGGTGTTCATGCCGCGCGCCGCCAGTTCCTCGGCCACGGCGCTGCGCACCCTGTCCGCCGTGCCGACCGGCACGGTCGACTTGTCGACGATGGCGCGGTAGCCGTCCATGTGGCGGCCGATGGAACGGGCCGCCGCAATGACGTACTGCAGGTCGGCCGAGCCGTCCTCGTCCGGCGGCGTGCCCACCGCGATGAACTGCAGCAAGCCGTGCGCGACCGCTTCCGCCACGTCCGTGGTGAAGCGCAGGCGGCCTGCGGCGCGGTTGCGCGCAACCATGTCGAGCAGGCCCGGCTCGTGGATCGGCAGGCCGCCGCTATTGAGGGTGCGGATCTTCTCCGCATCGAGGTCGAGGCAGAGCACGTCGTTGCCCACCTCGGCGAGGCAGGTGCCGCTGACCAGGCCGACGTAGCCGGTGCCGATGACGGTAATTTTCAAGACTGTTTCCTCAGGGTGTCAGATCGAACTCTTCGGTCCGCCTCGGCGGATAGCTCTCCCAGGCCCCGCACCCAGGGCAGCGCCAGTAGAACTGCCGCGCCTTGAAGCCGCAGCTGTCGCAGCGGTAGCGCGCCACCTTGCGGGTATGGTTATGGATCAGGTTCTTCACCAGCTCCAGGTCGGCGCGCCCCTCCGGCGGCGCAAGAAGAATCTGCGCTTCCAGCAGCTTGTCCAGTCCGAGCAGGGTCGGGTTGCGCCGCAATTCGTCGCGCACCAGCTGATAGGCCGCCTCCGGGCCGTCATCAACCAGCGTCCATTGGAATGCCGCATCGAGGAGGTCGAGCGACGGATGCTCCGCCAGATAGCTGCGCAGCAACTGCAGCCCCTGTTCGCTGCGACCGAGCTTGCGGTAAGCCTCCATCAACTTGGCTGCGACCAGTGGCAGGTACCCCGGGTTCTGCTGCTCGATGCGCTTCCAGGCCTCGATGGCGGATTCGTGGTCGCCTGCGGCGGCAAGCAGATCGCCGAGCAGGATGCTCGCCCGCACCGACTTGCGGTGCGCGCCCAGCGCCTCGTCGAGCAGCTTGCGCGCCTCGTCGGAGCGGGAGTTGTTGATCTCCGTCGCCGCCAGCTCGCAATAGAAATTGGCGATTTCCTTCTGCCAGAGATGGCCCGAGTGGCCGGGCTGCTGGCGGGCGATATCAATGGCCTTGCGCCACTCCTTCTCTAGCTGGTAGATCTCCAGCAGGAAGTTCATGGCGTCCTCATTCTGGCTGGTATCGCGCAGGCCGACGAAGATATCCTCGGCGCGATCCAGCAGGCCGGCCTTGAGGTAGTCGTGTCCCAGCTCTTTCAGGGCATGCAGGCGCTGCTCATCGCTCAGGCCCTCGCGATCGACCAGGTTCTGGTGCATGCGGATGGCCCGTTCGGTCTCGCCGCGGCGGCGGAACAGGTTTCCCAGGGCAAAATGCAGCTCGGCCGTTTCCGAGTCGACCTTGGCTGCCTCCAGGAAGGCGTCGATGGCCTTGTCGGGCTGCTCGTTGAGGAGAAAGTTGAGCCCCTTGAAATAGGATTTCGGCAGAGTCCGGGATTCGCGCACGACATGCCGGATATCCACTCGCGCCGCCATCCATCCCAGGGCGAAAAACAGCGGGATCGCCAGCAGCCACCACAGTTCGAATTCCATCATTTCCGGCTTGTTCTCTGTTGTTGCCAGCCAGCGGCGCCCCTATGGCAGGCCCGGGCCGGCATCGATCGCCTTTTTCAGGCGGGCGATTTCCCGGCGCTGCCGCAGGAAGGTACCCAATGCCACAGACAGCCCGGCAAGCGCACCGGCCGCAAAGAAAATCAGCAGGACAACCACCAGAGGCAGCGTCCAGGCGGCATCAAGGAAAAAACGCAACGTCACCATGCCGTTGTTCTTCACTGCAAAACCGAGCAGGACGACGAACAGACCAATCCTCAGCAGCCAGACGAAGTATTTCATGGCGATCCAGTGTGCGCACGGCAGGGCACGCAAAACGCAGACTCAGGGGAGGCAATCCGGCTGTTTCGTCGTCTAGCGCCACACCGCAAACAAAAAAAGGGGCGGCATCACCCGACGCCGCCCGATTTCTTCAAACATGCGATTCAGCTGCAGCCGGTCAATCGAGTTGGTCCACGCGCTCGCGCAATTCCTTGCCGGCCTTGAAATGCGGCACATATTTCTCAGGTACCTGCACCTTCTCGCCCGACTTCGGGTTGCGTCCGACACGTGGCGGCCTGTAATTCAGCGCAAAGCTGCCGAAGCCGCGAATCTCGATGCGATCGGCGCGGGTCAGCGCGGCGGTCATGGCATCGAGAATCATCTTGACAGCATAATCGGCATCCTTGGCGACCAATTGCGGGAAGCGTCCCGCCAGTTTCGCGATGAGTTCCGACTTCGTCATGTTCGCCTGGTAAGGTTATTGCTGCGTGTTGCCGAGCTTGGCCTTGAGCAGGGCGCCCAGATTGGTCGTGCCGCTGGAAGCGGACGATTCACTCTGCAGCTTCTGCATGGCCTCGTTCTGCTCGGCCTGGTCCTTGGCCTTGATCGACAGGTTGATCGAGCGCGACTTGCGGTCCACGTTGATGATCATGGTGTCGAGGATGTCGCCTTCCTTGAGAAGCGTGCGCAGGTCCTCGACGCGCTCGCGGGCGGCCTCCGAGGCGCGCAGGTAGCCCTCGACCTCGTCGGACAGCTGCACCACCGCGCCACGGGCGTCAACGCTCTTCACCGTGCCCTTGACGACGCTGTTCTTGTCGTGGGTGGCGATGAAGTTGGTGAAGGGGTCGCCCTCAAGCTGCTTGATGCCGAGCGAGATGCGCTCGCGCTCGACGTCGATGGCCAGCACCACTGCCTCGATCTCGTCGCCCTTCTTGAAGTTGCGCACGGCTTCCTCGCCTACGGCCGACCAGGACAGGTCGGACAGGTGCACCAGGCCGTCGATGTTGCCGGGTAGGCCGATGAAGATGCCGAAGTCGGTGATCGACTTGATCTGTCCGGTCACCTTGTCGCCCTTCTTGTGATTGATGGAGAACTCGTCCCACGGATTCGGCAGGCACTGCTTCATGCCGAGCGAGATGCGGCGGCGATCCTCGTCGATCTCGAGAATCATCACCTCGACCTCGTCGCCCAGCTGGACGACTTTCGAGGGATGCACGTTCTTGTTGGTCCAGTCCATTTCGGAGACGTGCACCAGGCCCTCGATGCCCTGCTCGACCTCGACGAAGGCGCCGTAGTCGGTGAGATTGGTGACCTTGCCGAAGAGACGGGTGCCCTGCGGGTAACGGCGCGAGATGCCGACCCACGGATCCTCGCCGAGCTGCTTGAGTCCGAGCGAAACGCGGTTCTTTTCCTGGTCGAACTTGAGCACCTTGGCCTGCACCTCGTCGCCCACGTTGAGCACTTCCGAGGGATGGCGCACGCGGCGCCAGGCCAGATCGGTGATGTGCAGCAGGCCGTCGATGCCGCCGAGGTCGACGAACGCACCGTAATCGGTGATGTTCTTGACGATGCCCTTGACGACCGTGCCTTCCTTCAGGTTGGCCAGCAGCGTCTCGCGCTCTTCGCCGGCGGAAGCCTCCAGCACGGCACGGCGCGACACGACAACGTTGTTGCGCTTGCGGTCGAGCTTGATGACCTTGAATTCGAATTCCTTGTTCTCGTAGGGCGTCGTGTCCTTGACGGGGCGAACATCCACCAGCGAACCGGGGAGGAAGGCGCGAATGCCGTTGGTCATGACGGTCAGGCCGCCCTTGACCTTGCCGTTGATGACGCCCTTGACGAGGGCGCCCTCGTTGAGTGCCTTCTCCAGGTCGTTCCAGGCCGAGATGCGCTTGGCCTTTTCGCGCGACAGGCGGGTTTCGCCGTAGCCGTCCTCGAGCATCTCGATGGCGACGCTGACGTAGTCGCCGGGCTTGACCTCGACTTCGCCGCGATCGCTGCGGAACTCGTCGATGGAGATGAAGCTCTCGGACTTGAGACCGGCGTTGACGACGACGAAGTTCTGGTCGATGCGGACGACTTCCGCGGTGATCACTTCACCTGCGCGCATCTCCTGGCGGGTCAGGCTTTCTTCGAAGAGGGAGGCGAAACTTTCCTGGCTGGAGGCAGGGGTGGCGGTTGCAATGGACATGAGTTAATAAACCTAACGCCGGCCGAAAGGGACGGCTCCTGTAAGTAAGTTGGACATCGCCGCAAAAAAACCGGGCACTGCGGCAGGATGACCCTGCATCAACCATTCCATCAGTCGATTGGCCTGCCCGTAGGGCGGGACCCGCTGCGCCGGCGTCTTTGCGACACCTTCGCCTGCGGCGCATCCGATCTCAGGAGCGCGCCGCAGCTTGCGGCAAACGTTGCCTCACCCTTTCAATCACCCAGGCGACGGCCTCATCGACCGTCATTGCCGTGGTATCGAGCAGCTCGGCATCCGCGCATTTCTGCAGGGGCGCTACCGCGCGCGCACTATCGCGTGCATCGCGTTCGCGAAGATCCTGCAAAAGAATATCAATGTTAGCAGACATTCCTTTGTCGATCAACTGTTTATAGCGCCGCTCGGCACGCGCCTCGGCTGTCGCCGTAAGGAAGACCTTGAGCGGCGCCCCGGGAAAAACCACGGATCCCATGTCACGCCCCTCGGCAACCAGGCCCGGCGCCTGCCGATAGGCGCGCTGGCGCTCCAGCAGGGCGGCACGCACGGCCGGGAAAGCCGCCACTTTCGAGGCGCCGGCCGAGCATTCCTCGCTGCGGATGGCCGTCCCGGCATCCTCGCCGTCGAGCAGGATGCGTCCACCCTCGAAGCTAGCCGGCAGGCTCCCGGCAATCCGCGCCAGTCCCTCGCCGTCGTCCAGCGCCACCCCGCGCCTGAGGGCTGCCAGCGCCACCAGCCGGTAGAGGGCGCCGCTGTCGAGGTAGTGGAGTCCCAGCTTTCCCGCCACCAGGGCGGCCACCGTGCCCTTGCCCGATGCAGACGGGCCGTCGATGGCGATCACCGGCGCCACCAGCCCGGCAAAGCGTTCGAAATAATCGGGGAAGGTCTTATTCACGCAACTCGGGTCGTGGATGCGCACCGGCACCCCGCCGAGGCAGGCGAGCGAAAAGCACATCGCCATGCGATGGTCGTCGTAGGTGTCGATGGCGGCGTTCTGGACAAAAGTCAGTCCCCCGGACACGGCGATGGAATCGGCGCCCTCCTCAACCTTCGCGCCGAACTTGCGCAGCTCGGTCGCCATGGCGGCAATGCGGTCGGTTTCCTTGACGCGCCAGCTGGCGATGTTGGTCAGCCGCGTCGTGCCCTCGGCGAACAGCGCCGCCACGGCCAGGGTCATGGCGGCATCCGGAATGTGGTTGCAGTCCAGCTCGAGGGCCTGCAGCCGGCCGCTTTCCGGCGCCCGCGCCTCGATCCAGTTCGGCCCCATCTCGATGCGCGCGCCCATCGCGGCGAGCGCCTCGGCGAAGCGCACGTCGCCCTGGATGCTGTCCCGCCCCACGCCTTCGACGCGCACCGGCCCGCCGGCGATGGCGCCGGCCGTCAGGAAATACGAGGCCGAGGAAGCGTCACCCTCGACGAACACCATGCCGGGGCTGCGGTAGCGCGCCCCGGCCGGAATGCGGAATTCTCTCCAGCCGTCCCGCTCGACCGTCACGCCGAAGCGCGCCATCAGGTTCAGGGTGATGTCGATGTAGGGCCTGGAGATGAGTTCGCCGGCCACGTCCACCACCGCGCCGGCGCCGGTCAGCGGCAGCGCCATCAGGAGTGCGGTGAGAAACTGGCTGGAGGCCTCGCCGCGCACCGTCACCCGGCCGCCGGCGCGGATCGTCGCCGGCCGGATTTCCAGCGGCGGAAAGCCCTCGTTGCCGAGGTAGCGGATGTCGGCGCCGAGCTGGCGCAGGGCGTCCACCAGGTCGCCGATCGGCCGTTCGTGCATGCGCGCCACGCCGCAGAGGCGGTAATGGCCTTTCGATAGCGCCAGCGCCGCCGTCAGCGGACGGAAGGCCGTGCCGGCATTGCCGAGGAACAGCTCGGCCTGCTTGGCCGGGAAGGCGCCGTCGGCGCCGCGCACGCGGAAGTCGTTGCCTTCCCCCCGTTGCCAGTCGATGCCGAGCGCTCTCAGCGCCTCGAGCATGCGCTTGACGTCGTCTGACAGCAGCAGATCGCGGATGCTGGTCTCGCCCTCGGCCAGGGCGGCGAGCAGCAGGAAACGGTTGGAAATGCTCTTCGAGCCGGGCAGGCGCACGCTGCCCGAAGCATGACTCGCCGGGGCGAGATCCAGGTACTCCATCAGGAGAGCTTGCCCTCGGCCCAGGCGCGACGCACGGTGCGCGCCTCGGCAAATACGGCCTCGAGGGCGGCGGCGTCGCCGGCCAGCAGTGCCTGGCGCAGTTCCTCCAACTGGCGCTGGTACTGTTCGAGTTCGCCGAGCAGGGCGGTCTTGTTGGCGATGCAGATGTCGCGCCACATTTCCGGATGGCTGGCGGCAATGCGGGTGAAGTCGCGGAAGCCGCTGGCGGCGAAACGGAAGAACTCCTCGCGATTTTCGCGCTGGGCTAGATCATGCACCAGGGCGAAGGACAGCAGGTGCGGCAGGTGGCTGACCGCTGCGAACACCTGGTCGTGGCGCGCCGGCGCCATTTCGTGCACCGCGGCGCCGCAGGCCGCCCAGGCGGCACGCACGCACTCGACCGCTTCGGGTGCATTCTCGGGCAGCGGCGTCAGCACCACCTTGCGCTCGACATAGAGATCGGCCCTGGCGGCAGCGGCGCCGCTGTTTTCCGCGCCGGCAATGGGGTGGGCCGGAACCACATGGGCAAGCTGTCCCGGCAGGTGCTGGTACGCCGCGGCGACCACGTCGCTCTTGGTACTGCCGCCATCGGTGATCGCGGTCTGCGGTCCAAGATGCGGCGCCATCGCCCGCATCAGCGCCGGCATCTGGCCGACCGGAGTGGCAAGCAGGACAAGATCGGCATTCCCCAGGGTGGCAGCATCGCAGGCGCCGATGCGGTCGATCAGCCCCAGCCGCAGCGCCTCGTCGAGCGTAGCCCGGCTGCGGCCGATGCCGACCACCTCGCCCACCACCCCGGCCTGCTTCAGCGCCAAGGCAAAGGAGCCGCCGATCAGGCCGACGCCAAAGACGACGATCTTGTCGAGGCGGAAACCCACAAAATTACCCGGCTAGCGCCTTTTCCAGGGCCTCGAGGAAACGCGCATTCTCGCTCTCCAGGCCGATGGTGACGCGCAGGTGCTC
>CAJPFL010000220.1 GCA_905339315.1 Rhodocyclaceae bacterium | reverse complement strand
GGATCGTTGTCCAGCCGCGCGATCTCCAGGCGTCCGATGGTCAGCACGCCGTCGTCCAGCGGCTTGGAGTCGGGAGGCGTGCGCAGGCGCTGGAAGGTGTTGACCACCACCGAGGCCACACCTTGAACCGCCTGCGCTGCCTCATACAGTGCGCTGAGATACACCGGCTGACCGAACGTGAAATTGTCGGGATGGAATAGCGCCGGCCTGCCGTCATCCAGCCAGCCGCGGCTGAACACGCGCATCAGCGCAGCGCGCACATCGGCACGGAAATAGTCCGGCTGCACGCACACCGTCATTTCCAGCAGCAGCGGCACATAGCTCGGGCCGTTCACTTCCAGGTCGTAGCCGGCCATGCGATAGCGCTCGACATGGTCGCGGATGGTCTGCTCGTAGGCCGCATCAACCTCGCCGCCGCCCTTGCGGTCGACGGTGAGAAACACCGTGTACCAGCTGCCGGTCCAGCGGAAGGTGGCGGCGGCGCGCTGCACGCTGGGATGGCGTTCGGTGACTTCCGCGTAGTCCTCGGGGGTAACCGCGCGTTCCTGCGTGCGGAACGCTTCCGGCGCATCGCGCCGGATGTCCTCGGCGTTCTCCGGATCAGCGCCGCCTTTTGCCGGCAGCGGATTCGACGCACGCAGCAGCCGCGCGTCGTTGCTGACGATGTGCGCGATCGACTCGAGGCCGATGTTGCCTGCCGCACCGTTGCCGATGCGATAGGTCGCGCTGAATGTGGTGCCGCTGTCGGGGCGCTTGCCGTGGTAATCGTCGCCGAAGCGCAGCAACGCGCTGCCGTCGTATTCGCACTCCACCACGAACTCGGTTGCTGTCGCATCGCTGCCGAGCAGGTCGGGCTGCGGCAGCCAGCTGTCCGGTATACCCAGGTAAGTGCTGGCGAGCGAGATGGCCGGGCGCGCACGCTGCGGATCGGCGGCGGTGATCAATGCAGTTGCATCGGCCAAGGGCGACACCTGCACCTGGCCGCTGTCGACACGCAGACGGTAGGCGCTTGCGCCGTCGGACACCGACCACATACCGTCGCCGCCTTGCACCACCACCGGGCCCGCCTGCAACACCACGCCCTGCGCCGCCAATGCATCGTGCAGTGCCGCGGTGAAGCTGCGCGTCTGCAATGCAGTGGTAATTGCGGCTGTCGCGGTGAAGGCAAACAACGGTGCAGGCGTGAGCGGCAGCGCGTGCGTGAGCGGGCGTTCCGCCAGCAGCGGACGGAAACGCGGCGGCACGGCCTGCAGCGGCGGACGCTTGCAGCTCAGCACATCGCTGGTGGGCGCAAGCGTGAGGTGCGAGGCTGCCACCTCTCCCAGGTCTTCGCCGCTCAGCGTGCGGCCATGATCCGCCAGCACGATGTTGCCGTAGGCGGCGCTTACCTCCGGGAGATAGGCCGCGCCGTGATCCGCGTCGGTGATGGTGGACAGGCACAACGGGAACGGCAGCGCGTCCTGTTCCGCCCAGCCGATCTCTGTGACGTCCACCGGGTTGTTGTTGGGCACCGGCAGGAACAGGCCGCCGCTGGGATCGCTGCCCGGGCGCACATCGGTGAGGCGCACCGCGCAGCGATGCGTGCGGTCCGCATCTTCGGCAAAGCCGGTGCGCGGGCCGATCTCTTCCGCGAACACCAGCACGTCGCCCGCCTTCAGGTTGGGATAGTGGCCGCTGAGCGTGGCACGCGTCGCGCCTTTCGGAAGGCAGCATGCGTGATCGCCCCAGGTGTAGAAACTGATGCGCTCGTGATCCTGATAGAGCAGCGTGTCTTCCACCGTCTCGAACAACAGCGCGCCACTTGTTAAGGCATCGCGCAATTGGTCGCCGGACGGGGCGATGCGGTCCGGGATATTGGGCGCGCGCGTGAGCAGCGGCGTGCCGTGTGGAATCAGCACGCCGTCGTCGTTGACGAACAGCCGCACCCACACACGCGCGTTGCAGCCCTCGTGCACCATGTAGTCCACCAGCCGTGCATGGCGACGCAGCGAGGTGCGCTTGCGCGCGGTGCCGAGATAGGCCTCGGTGGCGACGGCGTCCTGCTGATAGGAGAGCTGGTCGCCGACATAGGCCAGCAGTTCCACCATCGTCATGCCGACATCGGCGGCGCTCTGGTTGGTCCAGTCGGGCACCAGCACGCTGATGCGGTCCAGCATCAGGCGGCGGAAGCTGGCGTAGTCCTTGGCCAGATAATCGAGGCGCGGATTCACCGCCGGCGGCGTGGGGCAGGGTGTGGTGCCGGCGCAATCGAAATCCGATTCGCACTGCACCTTGAACGAGAACTGAATCTCGCTCAGGCGCGGATCGAAACCGGCTGGCGGCGTGTCGCTGCCGGGACCGCTCACCAGGCGCAAGGTGTAAACGGAAAAATCACCGTAAAACTTGGTGCGGATCACCAGGAACTCGTTGAGCGGCGCGAGGCCATCGACCAGGCTCGGCGGCTCTCCCATCGGCAGCGCGTTGGCGATCGCAACCCAGTCGATGTCCACGCTCTTGATGCGCTCGCCGCCTTCGATGCGGAAGTTGTCTTTGCTCAGCACCGGCACCGGACGCAGGAATTTTACGAACAGCGTGAGCTGGCGCGCAGGATCGCCGGGCAAGCCGCTGTCGAAGACTTCGAGGTATTCCAGGCCGTTGAGCGTGCCGTTCAGTTTCACCACTTCCAGGCGGCGCTGGTCGCAGCAGTAGTATTTCATGCGCCACCTCGCGTTGTAATCATATGACGCCTTTCGGGGCCGTGATCTGCGCCACGCCGCGTGCCTGGGTGCGGTTTTCGATGTATTGCACCGTGATCAGCAGCGCGCTGTCCTGCGCTTGCACATCGACTGCGTCAACAGTGATGACATCGCTGAGCCATTGCTGCAACGCGCCCTGAATCAGGAACTGCGTGGTCGCGGCGACTTCGGGGCTGGCGGCGGCGAACACCAGCTGCAGCACGCCGCTGCCGAAGGAGGGACGCATCACGCGTTCGCCCGGCGCGGTGAGCAGCACCTGCTCGATGAGGTCGCGGATGTAGCCGGACGTGTCCGTCTGCGCGGTGCGGCCGCGGCCGTCGAAGTGGAAGGGATAGTCGAGCTGGCTCATAAGTACCTCATGTTGCGAGTACCCGAGGTTGCACGACCAGCGGCAACAAACCGGTGCCGGTGGGCACGCATACAGCGGTACCAGATTGAAGCAAAACCGGCACGCCGCCCGCCAATACACGCGCCGCACCCACCACCCATTGCGCGGTGACGCAGGGCGGATTGGGTGTGCCGGTCAGCGCGCAGCCGGTGATGGCGTAGGGCGTGGCCAATGTCGTGACCGGCTGGCCGCTCACCATCACGCGCGGAAATGGCGTGAGCGGGGTCGCCGGGCCTGCGTGCATGCAGGTCACCGTGGCGCCAAGATGGAGGATGGGGACGGGCATGTTGTCGTTCTCCTTACAACACCGTGAGTGCGCCGAGGTTGATGTCCACCGTCGGCCCGGTGAGGTTGATCACCGCGCCCTTGCCGTTGGAAATCATGATGCCGATGTCGGTCACCGAGATCATCGCGCCGGTCGCGGTCTGAATCTGGATGCCGCCGGTGGGGCCGGGCACATCGCTGATGACGATGCCGTTCTTAAGCGGCGTTTGCAGCGTGATGCCCGGAACCGCCGGCGGCACCATGTGCGACAGCAGCGGCACTTCCGCGGCCATGCCCCAGAATGCGCCCACCCAAATCGGATAGTCCGGGTCGCCCTGCTCGAATTCCACCCACACGCCGCCGCCGATCAGCGGCAGGGCGAACATGCCCATGTTGATGCCGGCCACCGGCGCGCACGGCATGGCCCAGCTGGACAGCATGATGTTGGACACATCCGGCACCATCACCTGGATGCGGCCGATCTGCATGGGGTCGACGTTGTTGATCACCGTGCCGCGGTATTTGCCGAAATATTTTTTTATCTCGCTCATGCCGGCACCCTTGGGACGGTGGACAACAGGCCGTTGCGCACCAGCGTGAAATTTTGTTTGTATTCGCCGTGCTTGATCGCGTGCGTCACGCTCTTCACGTAATACAGCCCGTCAAATGCCGCCCCCGCGCCGCGCACGCCGACGAGTTGCCGCGACTTCAAAATCCGCCCATAGCGCACTACATTCAGCGAGCCGGTGCCCGTCACTGCATCGGCATGCTGCGAGGCATACGCCAGCCCGGTCATCACTGCGGAGAGCGGCGACTGCTTGGCCGTGTTGCTGAGGAACTTCAGCTTTGGCGGCAGCGGCGGTATCGCACCCAGCGGCGGATTAAGCGGCGTGATGTCGGGAATAGGAATAGGGATCGGCACCTTGGTCTGCTGGTTCTGGATGAACACGATCGGCATCTCTTTCGATTCCTTATCGAATTTGAAGGACAGCGACTCCACGTTGGTGTGCGCGTCCATGTCGGTGTTGAGCGCCGGCTGCGCCGGCCCGACCTTGATCTCCGGCCCCCAGTAGGCGCGGCTGGTGCCGGGCAGCGGGCCGGGGTCGATGTAGAACACGTAGCCCGCTTCGTGCGCGAGCTGTTTTACATAGGAATAATCGGTGCCTTGCTGGCGCGGGATGCGCTCGATGGGGATCGGAATGTCTTCGACCACACTCGGTATCGTCAGCGGAATGACGCCAAAGGCGGCATATTTGGCCAGCACCGCCAGCACGCGCACCACGGGCGGCATGGCGGGGAAGGGGATGCCGTCGAGCTCGATGAAGTCCATCAGCGCGCTCAGGTCCTTGCCCTTCACCACCAGGTTGGATTTGCCGTTGCCGGCGGGGCGCACCTCGTGATGCGTCATCACGCCATCCATCAGCACCTCGGCGCTGCCGTTCATCATCGCCACGATCACCACGCGCATGATGGGTATCGAGCTGCCGCCGGTGAGCAGAAACAGCGTGTGCAGCGGCGAACGGTTGGACAGGCTGAAGGTGAGCTCGAACCCGCTCTGCGTGTCGCCGCCGTTTACCTGCACCTGTACCTGCAGCAGCGCATCGATCACCTCGCGCGGCGCCGGGATGGGCACTGCGGGGCCGATGTAGAGCTGCAGGTTGACGCCTTTAAGCATTGCTCGCTCCCGGTACGCCTTCTGGCAGCGTGATGTTCACCACCGCACCCGCAGTCTCAGTGAGCTCGTCGGGGCGTATCGCACGGTTCGCGTCGCACAAGCGCCAGTACAATTCGGGATCGCCGAGATATTGCGCCGCCAGGTTGTCGATGCGGTCGCCCTGCACCACCGTGTGCTGCTGCATGACGGAAAAATTTTCCGGCGGCGGAACGAAGCGGCGCTTCAGATAGGCGATGGGCTCCTGGTTTTTCTGTTCCAGCGTTTTCACCGCCACGCCGTAATAGCGGCTGTTGGGCGGAAAGGACGAACTGTTCAATACGCCCGCTTCCAGCAATGCCTGCAATGGATCACTCATGACAGTCCCTCCAGACCCAGTGTGCTCAAGGTCGCGCCCGGCGCCTTGCCGGCCAGCGCCTCCTTGTTTTTCAGATAACTCATGAACAGGCTGCCGCCCTTGTGACTGAAGCCGAGATCGTCCACCGACAGCACGCGCAGGCCGAGGCTTACCCGGGCGCGGATCGGGTTGAGCAGCGGATCGAACGCTTCTTCCGTCACCGAGAATTCGGTGACGCGCACCGGCACCGCGCGCTGCTTGCTCCACACGAACAGCGTGAGCGGCGCTTCCATCGGGATGATCTCCAGCGCGCCGCTGCCGGCCAGTGCATTGTTGGCCTGCAGCGCGGCGCTGCCGGGATAGACCAGGGTCTCCAGTGCCGCGAGCTGCGGATGGATGCCGTGCTGCACGGTGTTGCGATTCTGATCGGGAAATTCCAGCTGATCAGTGGCGTCGATCTCGGCCTCGAGCTTGAAGGTTTCCACCGGCGGCCCCTTCATGCGCAAGGCTTCGGAGCGGTCGCCGCCTTCCGCGGCCAATGCCTGTATCTGCAAGGATCGGCTGAGATTGTCCGGGTTGTATTGCAGCGAGATCACGCGCAGCACCTGGCCGCTGTTCGGGTCCATCAGCACGATGCCGGCCTTGAGCAGGCGCGGTGACGAAGGCAGGCTCATGGTTTGGCTCCCGCGCCAGCTCCGGCTTCTTCCGGTGGCGGCGTAAAGGTCGAGGTGGTAAAGAAATCCGGTTGTGTCTCGGGCGGCATGAAATATTCGTGCCGCGCCGGGTTGAGGCTACTGTGGTGCAGGTAGGCGATGACGCGCTCGGCCACGGCTTTCAATGTGGTCGTCCCTTTTCTCGAGTGCGTGCTTTCGACGCGCCACGCATAGCGGTCCGGATTGTTGAGCTGCTTGCGGCCTTCTGCGATCACGACGTTATTGGCAGGCACCGGGTCGCGACTGCCGTTGAAAGTGCCGTTGAAGGGCTTTTCTCCCGGATTGCGGAAGGTGCCGCTGAATTCAAAACTGTCCGGGTCGGCGGAGGGCAGCATTTTCTTCACGGTGAAATGGTTCTCCGCAAAACTCTTGCCGAACACTTGCTTGGCTTCGGCGAGATTGCGCGGATCGGGGAAAGTAATGCTAAAAGGCTTGTGCCGGTACATGCGCTGGCCGCGTTGGCCTACGACACCATCCCTCTTCGCGACGGCAGCCGAGCGTCTGTCAGGCGCAACAAGTCCATCGGCGATTTCCTTGCGGCGCTTTGCGGTCAGATGCCCGTAAAGCCGGTCTATCTCCGGACGCAGTTCCTTGGCGGTAAACAGCTTGGTGCCGGGGCGCTGGAGCATCGGCCCGGACAGCGACTCGGTCATGGTGGCTTCCTCCACCAGCTGCTTCTCCTCGTCGGCGCGCTGCTTGATCTCCGCATCGATTTCCTTTTGCCGTTTGGCCATCTCCTTCTTGCGCTCCGCCGCGGCCTTCCTCTTTTCCGCGCCCTTGAGCGTGGGGTCGATGGCAGCAGGCTCAGGATGCGACTGCCGGATCTTGTCGCGGAAGGCGCGGCGCGCGCGCTCGCCAAGCTCGGGATCCACATTGAAGCCCTGCTCGTGCGTGGGCGCGACGACGGTGCCGTCACCCCCGAAGGCCTCGTCGATCAGCTCGACCATTTCGCGCGTGCGTCCAAGGTCGCAGCCCTTGATTTCAATGTGTGACTGCTTGTCTATCTTGCCGCCGACCTTGGGCAGCGTGCTCTTGCCAGTCTGCGGGTGCAAGGCTTCGCGCAGCTCGGTAACCGGGAGATGGGCATCCTCATCGGCGGAGTCGA
Organism: Rhodocyclaceae bacterium; assembly: GCA_905339315.1. GTDB lineage: Bacteria > Pseudomonadota > Gammaproteobacteria > Burkholderiales > Rhodocyclaceae > Desulfobacillus. The sequence continues at coordinate 13,483 of CAJPFL010000220.1, read as the reverse complement.
GGCCAAACGACAGCGTGCCATCCTCATTGGCGTGGGTCACCAGATACAGCGTGCCGACTGCTCCGGATACTTCATCGCGCACGTACTCGAGCACCGCGTTCAGCGAACGCTTGTCCGTCACCATGATGGCTTTCGGCAATTTGGCCCGATAGAAACGTGCCGCCGTGGCATAGAAAGGGTTGTCCGTGCCTCTCCTGTCTTGACCCATCAGGAATACGTAATCCTTGCGCTCCACCGCCGCCGGTGCAGCTGCGGTGGCCGGCGCACCGCCCGCGCGTGTATCCAGCAATTCGACCTTGCCTTTGAGCAGCGCGTCCCGTCCACCCTTGAATTTCTTCATGATGAACGCGTCCAGCCGCTTGCGCGAATCGCCGTTCAGGTCCGATTCCAGCCACTCGATGCTGACGCCGCCGGGAGCGAACATCTTGCGCAGATCGGCGTCATCGCTCCGTTCCAGCAGGTCCAGAATGCGGTCCTCATCATCGCCCAGCGTGGCGCCATCCAGCATTTCGTTGATCAGCAAAATCTTCTGTGAGGCAATCAACTTGAACTTGCTGTTTCCCGCCTTCCAGCGCCGTACGATCGCACGCGCCTTGTCGTCGGTGTAATAGCCGCCCTTTATCTTGTTGTCCTTGGTAATGTCGGCCAGGTATTCCTGCAGTTCGTCATCGCTGTAATCAAGCTCCGCGCCGAACAGGCTGGGGACAAAAAAGAAGAAGTCGCGGAAGGCGCGCCCAACACTTTCCGCCGTAGTGGCACGTTGCAGCATCGGTGCGGATTTCTCGCCGGCGCCGCTTTGTTGCACCACATGCGCCAGTTCGTGTGCGAGCAATTGCCTGCCCATGGGCGTCCTGGGGGCATAGTGTCCCTGCGCAAACGCGATGTTGCTGCCCGCTGTATAGGCCAGCGCGTCGACCGATCTTGCCGATCGGGCGGCGCGCTCATCGGTGTGGATGCGCACGTTGCTGAAGTCATGGCCGAAACGTCCTTCCATGAATCCGCGCGTCGCAGCGTCGAGCGGCTGGCCCGGTGCGGCGAGCACATCGTTCACCAGCGACGGTGCGGCGTCGTGCGTGGCGCCGTCTGTTGCCTTGCGTTGCACCGGAGCGCCTTCCTCTTTTTTCTTTTTGTCCTGCTCTGTTGCGTCGCTCGCTTCACTCCTGGGCTTGAGCTTCAGTTCCTCATCCAGCAACGAGAACGGCTTGGGCTTGAAGCCGTAACTGGGCGTGGGGAACTGCATCGACAGCGCCGACGGCGCGGGCGCCAGCGCGGGAAAGGCATCGATCTTGCCGAGCCCCGGCAGCTTGCCGACGCCGCTGAAGGCCGCGCGCTTGAGGGCGGCTTCCTCCGCCTCCTGCCGTTTCGCTTCGGGCGAGCCGGGCTGGTAACGCAAACCGGCGCGGAACTTGGCCTGGTCCAGCGCCATGCGCGCGTTTTCCTCGCGCTGCAACTCGGTCTTGGTCTTGGCGGGCTTTTTCGCGCCGCCCAGCTGTTCGGTATACGAGAACGTGATCATGGCCTTGGAGGGGTTGTCCACCGGACCTTCGTAGGTGAGCTTCACCTTCAGTCCGGGCGTGATCTTGTCCAGCGGAATCTCCGGTATCTGCGCCGGCAGTTCCTTGTGCGTCGCCGCCAGCGTCGCCACCGCGCCGGCTGCCGCCGCGCCGGTGATGATCTTGCCCGGCAGCGTGCCGATGAAGCTCTCGCCGGCCTCCTTGGCGCCCTTTACCAGCGGGTCTTGCTCAGCTTTCTCCTTGAGCTTCTTGCCGACCTCGGTTTCGAGGAATGCCTCGCCGAGTTTTTTTGCCGCTTCCTTGTATTTGTCTTCTTCGCTCTTGGGTTTTCCGCCTTCTTCGCGCTGTACTTGCGTGACCGGGATGCGCGACAGCGACAGGCCGGAATTGGACAGGCCACGCCCGTTCACCACCGCATTGGCGGCGCGGTCGGCTTCGCGCTCGTAGGTGTCGCCCGGCGTGCCGATGCGCAGCGTGGACTTGCGCTGCAGCCAGGGACGGGCAGCGCCTTCCGGGTTGGTGGTGTAGGCGCGTTCAGCCATGGCGCGGCCCCTGTGTTTCTGCTCTACCTGAGCAGGCGATTCCGCTGAGTGACTGCGCCAGCGCGTTGCCCAAGGTGTGCGCGTTGTACTGCGCCGGCAGCGAGATGCTGGCGCGCGCATTCGACAGATTGGCGTCGCGCAAAGTGGGCACGGCGTGCAGTTCGCGGCTCAGCGCCTCATGCAGGGCGGCGCTCAAAGCAGCCTCGTTGATCTGGGTGAAGCCATGCAACACCAGCCTGTCGATGTGCAGATGAATCGCGCCGGGTTTTGGCATTGTGTTCATCGCCAGCCTCCCATTTCCGCTTCGTTGATCGGTTTCTCCAGTTTCGAGTATTCGGTGCGCGCGGCGCGGGCGAGGTGGATCATGGACATGGGCGTGCCATCTTCGGCAGCGAAGAAGGCGGCGTTCATCGCGATGTTGCGGATGTTGCCGCCAGAAACGTGCAGGCGCGCCAATTGATCCAGCTTGAGTTCGTCGCGGGGCAGCGCTTCGGGAAAAATGCGCCGCCAGATTTCGGTGCGTTGCGTCACGTCGGGGAATGGAAACTGGACCACGAAGCGGATGCGCCGCAGGAAGGCGGTGTCGAGCGACGCCTTCAGGTTGGTGGTCAGTATCGACAGCCCGCGATAGGACTCCATGCGCTGCAGCAGGTAGGCGAGTTCGATGTTGGCGTAACGATCGTGGCTGTCCTTGACCTCGCTGCGTTTGCCGAACAGCGCGTCGGCTTCGTCGAACAGCAGCACCGCGCCACTGGTCTCCGCTGCGGCGAAGAGTTGTTCGAGATTCTTTTCGGTCTCGCCGATGTATTTGCTCACCACCGCAGAGAGATCGATGCGGTACAGGTCGAGTCCCAGCTCGCCCGCCAATACCTCCGCAGCCAGTGTCTTGCCGGTTCCGCTCTCGCCGGCGAACAGCGCGCTGATGCCGAGCCCGCGTTCGCTCTTGCCGGCGAAGCCCCACTGTTCGTACACCGTGTTGCGGTGGCGCACCTGGCGCACGGTGTCATGCAGGATGGCGAGTTGCGGCGCGGGCAGGACCAGGTCGCTCCACGTAGCGTGCGGCGTAATGCGCTGTGCCAGACTTTCCAATCCGCCGCGGGCGCGGGCGCGGCAAATCTGCCACAGGATCTGTGGCGAGGCGTTGTTCTTTATTTCGGAGCGCGCCTCTTCTGCGGTAGCCGCGATATCCTCGGAGGAAAAATCGAAATGCGCGGTGATGGACAGCAATGCCGCGTCGTCGATCGGAGCGATATCCGTTAATGCACTGCGCCACAGGTCGTGCTGTTCCCCGCTCAGCGGTTTGCGTATCTCCATCAGGATGCAACGGTGCTGCACGGCAGCCGGCGGCTTGCCGAGCAGGATCACGGGGCAGGCCAGTTGGTCGAGCAGAGGGGCGAGATGCGTTTCGTGGCTGTCATCCGTTTCGATGATCAGAGCGCCGCGGATGAGCAGGCATTCGCGCTCCAGCAGCCGCGCCAGCAGCGCGCGTTCGCCGGCGTCGGGCGGTATGTCGTTCGCGCGCATGAGCAACGGGCGCAGCACCAGCATGCCGCACGCGTGTGCCGCCACGGCGCGGGTGCCGCTATGGTCCTGGCCGTGCAAGCAGAGGAGCGGAAACCGGCCTTGCGTATTGCTCCAGACGTGGTGCAGGTGCTCCGCCTGCCGTTGTTGTGACGGAGGAAGCGGCTGTATATGCGGGAGGTCGCGCAGCAATCCGGCCAGCCGGGTGTCCAGCGCGGGAACGCCGAGCAGATAGTGCAGTATGCGTTCGTCGATGGACAGCCGCGCGGTAGTCAGCCGGGAGGTGTCACCGATGTTGATCAGCTGCCAGTAACGCAACGGCGACTGGGGAGAGCAGGCACTCCAGTGCGGTTCCGGCAGGACCGCAAGCGCGAGGCCGAAAGTGGGGTGTTCGACGCGGGTGTCGTCATGATTCACCGCGCACAGATGGGCGATGTGCGCTTCCAGTTCGATACCCGCACAGAGCAGCAGCAACGTGCGTTCAAAGGTGGAAAGCTGGAACTGTTCGCACAGAAAATCGAGGACGCGCGAGGTGTCGGCTGGCTTTCCCGGGGCGTTGTCCGTTTCGTGGGTGAGCGCATTTTCCAGCAGTTGCCGCAACCAGGCGAGTTCGCCGTTCAGGGCATGCCGGTTGGTCTCGATCCATTGATTGTTGCCAAGTGCATTCATATCGTCTGCGTTCATACGGGAATGCTCATGCGTTGTGTCGTGTCGAATTGCGGTGGCGTTAGCGCGCGATTCACCAGCAGGCTGTCCGCCCCATCGACGCGCAGCCGCAGCCATTGCTGTCCGGCGGCGAGTTCGGGGAAGACGAAGGCGAGGCTGCCGGTCTGTGCGGTGAAGTTGCTCGGCAAGGCTTCATGGCCGCCCGCATTGAGGCTGACTTTTTGTCCCGGCCTGACCTGCGGGGTGAACGCCAGTGTCAGCGTGACCGCGCCGCTGCCGCCGCGCACCGCCGTGGAGGCCGGGATGTCGAGGCGCGGCGCCAGCAGCAGCGGCTGCGTATTCGTGCTGCGCACCTCCGTCTCGCCTGCGCGCTGCAGCAGCAGCGTGACGTCCCACGCCCCCGGCGGCCAGGCGATTTGCGCCGCAGGATTGTTGGGCAGGGCGATGCTCACGGTCTCGCCGTTGGCGTTGGTGCCCACGCTGAGATCGATCGGGCTGGACAGGCGCGGGTGCTCGAAGCGCGCCACCATGCCGCTGCCTTCGAGGTTGTGGCCGCGCAGTGTGATGGTGTCGCCAAGCTGGGCTGCCAATTGCTGGTTGGGCGGCTCGATGGCGGTGAGCATCGGGTAGGGCGGAACCAGGCTGGCGCAGGCCATCACGCCGCGCTCGCGCCCGCTGCCGGGATCGACCGGGCCGCGCGTCAGCACCGGCAGCGCGGAGCGTGTCGCACGCTGCGCCTCGATCAGCACCACCGATACATGATAGGCGGCGGTGGGCCGGTAATGGGCCTGCATGGCCGACCACAGCTTGGACATTTCCTCGGTGCTCATGGTCATCGGCGTGATCTTGATCTGTTCCACCTGATCGGCGAGATCGGCGGCGGACAGCGCCTGGAAGGCAGGCGGCAGGATGGAGCCGGGAACCGTGCCGCCGCTGAGCGCGGTGCGTATGGCCTGCCGGTCCAGCACCGGTGTCTCATGCATCAAGTGCATGGCGTAACCCAGCAGGATTTCGCTGTGCAGCTCGGCCGCGCCGTAGGCGGTGATCAGGTAATGCAGGTCCAGCGCCAGCGGCGGATTGGTCAGGCGCGTGCCGCGCCCGTCGCGCGACGGCAGGCCTTCGTTGCGCCAGCCTGCATTGGGCGTCACCTGATGCATGAACAGGTTGAGCTGCGTGCGGGCGGTGGCAGGATCCACCACAATGGTGTCGGGTGGTACGGCGGTGATATCCACATTGCTGCCCAGCGATCCGGTGATGTTGTGGTCGATGAGCCCATTGTTGAGCAGGTCGCGCAACACGGCGGTGACGGCGGCGATGGCCAGCGGGCTGCTCATGATGCGCCTGCTCCGCGTTTCAGATAGTCGCTCAGGGATAGCGCGGGTTGGCTCACCGTGCGCGGGCGCGGCGCGGCGGGCGGTGTGGCGATGTTGGCCCTGACCTCGACGCGGCCGATGGTGATGTGCACCGTGGGTGCGGGTGGCGTGCCGGTATCCGTGCTAACCGGGGTGTCGGCCACTGCAGGAAATGCTGCGGCGGATTCCGCTTTGCGTTGCGGCAACAGCGGCTTCCAGGGTTCAGGCGCAGCGCGGTCGTCTTGCTTACGCGGGGTTAACAGCGGCTCTGCTGCTGCGGTGGGGCGCGATGCGACAGGGCCAAGTTGCGGCGCGGCCTGGGTGTGCTCGTGCACAGTCTGCACGAGTGTGGTGAGTGTCGATTCGGCACGCGGCGCAACGCTCTCAGGGCGTGCCGCAGGCACAGGCGACAGTGCTGCTTCCGGCCCGGTTGAGCGTTGCGACTGGCGAAGGGGGGTCTGCGGTTCAATGCTGGCGTGCGTGTTGTGTGCTGGCGTGCTGGATGGCACGGGAGGCGAGACCAGCGTCGTGCGGTGAGCCATATCGGCGCCAGCAGTGGAATCTGCGACGTTGCTGTTCGACTCTTCGGCCGGCGCGAACAAACTCGGCAGCCGCGGCGCGATCAACGGTGCCGCGCCCATGCTGCGTTGCGCCAAACGGGTGAGAAAGTCGTTCATGCCGCCACCCTTTGCAAATAGGCGTTGCGGCGCGCGGGGCTCATGCCGAGGATGTCGGCCTCGCGCCAGCCGTAGGCGCGCGCCAACTGATGCACTTCCATCAGCAAGCGCTGCGCTCGCGCATCCACTTCCTTCCACAGGATGTGTGCAATATCCAGCGTTGCCTGCCAGCGGTGTGCGCAGGCGGGGCACCCCAGCTCGAACAGCAGCTCCGCCTGAGGGTCGGCCAGCAACGCTGCCTGCGCGGCCGCCGCACTGACCGCTCCCGGCAATTCGTCCGCGTTCACAAATGCATCATTGCGGCGCGCATCGACTACGCAGCGCTGGAGCAATATGCGGCGCGCTTCGGCGACATCGGCGGCGCCTGCCGCGGCGGCGAGATCGAAACTGGTGAGCGGGCGCATGCGCAACTGGTAACCCTCGGCATCGAGCGTGCGCTCGTGAACTTCTGCGTCCGGCGTGCGCAGCGCGCTGCAGGAAATTTCGAATTCCACAGCCTCATTGCATTGCGGGCAGGTGGCGCGACTGTGCAACGCGTCGCCAAAGGTGGACAGGCGCAAGGACAGCAGCCGCGCGTCACGGCGGCCGAGGGGCAGCGACGCCAGTTCGTCGCGGGAATGTTCCGGTTCCGCCGTCATCAACAACGCGATCGCCTGATCGACGGGATGGTAACGCTGGGCGGTCTCCCATACTGCAAGGATGTCGGCGTCACCGAGTGATCGCATAATGGACCTTTCAGTTTGTTGAAAAACTACTGCGGCGGACCATCTGCCGCGTTGCGCGGTACTCGAAATCCTCATGTACTCCTGTGTACATTCCGGTTTCTCCGTTCCGTGCGCCTTGAATCTGGCCGTCCTCGCTACGTTTTTAAACAAACTGTTATACCGCTGGCTCCGTGAAGCTCGGTTCGCTGGGCTCGGTCACATCGTAGTCGCGTTCCCATCCCTCGTTTTCCAGCTTGATATGCTGGATGGCCACGGCGTTGGCGTTGGCGTCGAGATCGGGCATGGCCTGGAATTCCGACACCCAGCAGCGGTACAGCTTATACGCCATGACCAGCTGGCCGGCCTCGTTGTACACCTCGAGGATGAGATCCTTGCGGAAATCCCTCAGCGAAACCTCGCTGCCCAGGCCGGAGCCGTAGTTCCACACCTTGTTGGCCCACTTTTCGAACTCGGTGTCGTGCGTGACGCCGCGGTCCAGCGTGATGGCCTCGTATTTGGTGCGTCCCGGCGATTTGCGCGAGCTGGACGGATCGCCGCCTTCGCGATGCTCGACGACCTCGGTGCTGCGCTTGAGTGCGCTGACCTTGGAGATGCCCGCGACATAGCGTCCATCCCACTTGATGCGGAATTTGAAGTTTTTGTAGGGATCGAAACGCCGTGCATTGACTGTGAACTGTGCCATGAGTTGCTCCTTAAACTTGGATCTGGCCGGCGATCTGCTGGATCTTGATCACCACGAATTCGGCGGGCTTGAGCGGCGCGAAGCCCACAACGATGTTGACGACGCCCAGGTTGATGTCGTTCTGGGTAGTGGTCTCCTTGTCGCATTTGACGAAATAGGCATCGCGCGGGCTGCTGCCCTGGAAGGCGCCCTGGCGGAACAGGCCCTGCATGAAGGCGCCGACGTTGAGGCGGATCTGCGCCCATAGCGGTTCGTCGTTCGGCTCGAACACCACCCACTGCGAGCCGCGGAACAGGCTTTCCTCGAGGAACAGCGCGAGGCGGCGCACCGGCAAATATTTCCATTCCGAGGCGAGCTGGTCTGCGCCGCGCAGCGTGCGCGCGCCCCATACCACCCGTCCGGTGACCGGGAAGGCGCGCAGGCAATTTACCGCCAGCGGGTTGAGCTGGCCGTTCTCGCCATCGGTGAGTTTCACTGTGAGTTCGACCACGCCGTTGAGCGTGGCATCGTTGCCGGCGGGGGCTTTCCATACGCCGCGCTGGCCGTCGGTGCGCGCCATGATCCCGGCGACCGCGCCGCACGGTGCGAAGTCAGCCAGGCGATTTTCCTGCAAGGGATCGGGTTGGCGCAGATAGGGGAAATACAGCGCGGCATTTTCGCTGCGCGCCAGGCCCCATGCTACGCTGTCCAGGCCGCTGCCGCCGGTGAGGTCGGAATGTTCGTCCCAGGCCATGAGCGGATCGACGACATACATCGCGCGACGCTGCTGGCAATATTTGGCGGCGGCGCTGCGGGTTTGCGAGTTCACGTCGCCGCCGGCTTCGCGGGTGAGCGGCGGAACGCACAGCAGATTGAACAGGTCCGCCTTTTCCAGTGCCCATATCCCCTGCTTGGCTGCTTCCAGCGCGGCCAGGGATATCTGGTTGTCGGTGATGGCAGAGCCTTCATTGCCCGTCGCAGTGAAGGCGGTGGAGGAGGCGTTGTCCAGCAGCGGATCGGCGCCGGGCGGCGGGTTGCCGTGCGCGGCAGGACGCAGCGCGGGTACGGTGCCGGGCGGCGTGACGATGCGCACCAGGTTCGATTCCTGTTCCAGAACTCGCGTGACGAAGCGCGCGTTATTGGGATCTGTGGAGAGATTGAGGAAACGCTCGGTCGCACCGGTCGCGGTGTCGCGCACCGCGAGATTGAACAGACTGTTGGCCGGATCGGTGGGGAGATGAGGCCGGGTGTTGTGATCGACGCGCACGCGCAGCTTCTCGCCCCACTTGCCGGGATTGGCCGCGACCAGGTTGAAGCCCACCGCCAGCGTGAGGGTGGCGGCGGCTGCGCCGTTATGCACGCGCACGATCAGCGCGTCGGTGCCGCCGTTCTGGAAGAACTGCTGCACCGCGTAGCTCAGCGTGCTGTCGCGCCACAGGCCGCCGAAGCGGCGCTCGAATTCGCCGAAGCTCTGCACGCGCACCGGATCATTCACCGGGCCGCGCAGCGCGCGCCCGATGAAGGCGGTGATGGAGGTCGACACACCGGTGATGGTGCGCACGCCACTGGGCACTTCTTCGATATAGACGCCAGGGTAGGATAAGGTAACCGGCATGTTGCTCCTCCTTTAAAGTACTGGGAAAGTACGGATTGTGTTCAGGCCAAGGGCTTATGGCGTCGCGTCGCGCCCAAGCAGTATTTCGATGGTCGCGTCAGCGCCGGTATTATTGGTGAACGAAAGATCAGTCGCGCCGCCAAGCAGGCTCACCGCGCCTGTGCCGATCAACACGTGCGGGCCGTCCAGTGCGACCGCATTGCCGCCAACTTCGTAGCTCAGGTCAACGTCAGGCACGGCCGGGTTGATGACGAGCATCGAGACGGTGCCGCTTGGCACCAGATTGACCTGCTGGGTTGCGCCGGCGGTAATCGTCACCTCGATCTTGTCGTAGGCGTCGACCTCCAGTTCTCCCTGCCCGGAAAGACTGGGACCGTTCAACGCCTGTGTCACGTAATTCCAACTAATTTTTTCAGCCATGTCGTGCCTCCCTATCAGACCGCTTTCTGTTTTGCATCCCTCGCTTGACTGGTATAGAGCATGCGACCATCCAGCAGAGCGGTTCTGGACACTGCTCTTCTCTCCACCAGGTAATCGAGTGCCTGCTGCAGATCATCCATATCCACCGGATTCTGCTGCGGCAGCCACCATTGCATGATTCCCTCCACGCTGTCCGCAGCATTGGGATGAGCCTTGAGATAAAGCGTGATGGCATTTATCAGGCGATCCCTCTGTTGTTTTTTATTGTGTGTCGTCATCACACATCCACTAAATGATTGGACAGCCAGTGAATGACAGATAGCAATAGGCATGCCCATCGCCATTCCGCGCTATCCCATTGGTTAATAAAATATTGTTCAGCGAAGGTATTGGTTGCGCCGGGTCATGGAGAACCCGTAGATATCATCAAAAGAAGATGCGATGTTTCATGGAGATGCTTGATAAGCAAGAAAAGATTATTTTTGACCCAGTTTTGGGTCAAAAATGACCCAGTATTATTGGCTGCCCATTTTTGTAGCAGTTGCCGGAAAACGTCATCTCTGGAAATAAGAATCTTTCTAACCCGTTGAAATTCCACGAAGCAGTTATTGGCACGGCAATTGCAGGTATCCGGCTAGCCGAGCCTTCCAACAGGAATTTAAAATTATCTGGATAGGCCAAGCAAAGACACGCGAGCCGCTGGCTGTTATAGACAGGCAAATTTTCAGCAGATGTTGGTAACCGTCTATCCCGGTAAAGCTACCGCCCGTGCCGTTTTTTTAGCCACTTATCCGGAAACTCGATAACAGACGAGCGGGTTTGGCGTCGTGATCTATTTCTTGCTAATGTCTTGCTACAGCCGCTGCTGATGCGGCTGACCATCAGGCAGGAGGAATGGTTCATGAGTAAATTGGCAATAGTGGAAAACGACTGGGAGCATCTCTATACGCAATTCAAACATTCAACCGGAGATCGGGTTATATGTTTGATGCATAAGCAAACCAAGAAATTCGTCTACTACGACATGAAATTGAACAGGCTGCTTTCCAAGGAAGAAGCCTTGCTATACAGGCCGGATGTGACAGGTCTCCATTTGGTTTATCGCTAAGCCACATGTGCCACCCGCTTTCATGACAGTCCAAGATGTTAAGCGCTTGCGGGTTGCTGGCATTTTTCGATGCCATGCTTTTTCAGGAGTTTTCCAAGTGCACGCCGCTCTTTGCCAGCCATTTTGGCTGCCAGCGTAACGTTGCCGTTCGCGAGCGATAACAGGTTGCAAAGATATTTCTTCTCAAAATCCTCAATTACTCCAGCCTTGGCGGTGTTGAAGTCGCGATTCACAAACTGCGCGAGTCGCCGATCAAAAGATTTACGCTGTTCCGCACCGCTTGCCTTGCACTTGATGGATATTTTCTGGTCATCGGCCAGAAGGAATTCCCTGTGGATCAGGTTTTCAAGCTCTCTGACATTGCCCGGCCAGGCGTAACTGTTCATCCAGCTGACGGTGTCGGGCTGCAAGAAGGCCGCTGGTTTTCCGTATTTCGCGCTGAACTGCCTGATGAAATGCCGCGCCAGCAGTTCCACGTCTCCATGTCTTTCACGCAAGGGGGGTAATTCGAGGAGCAGGATTTCCAGCCGGAACTGCAGGTCCTGCCTGAACTCTCCCTTTTCAACCAGTTTTTCAAGGTCTACATTGGTGGCCGTGATGATCCTGACGTCGGCCTTTTCCACTGCCTTGCTGCCCAGAGGCCTGTATTGCTGGTCCTGCAGAAAGCGCAGCAGCGTCACCTGCCCCTTGGGAGAGAGCGCCTCGATTTCGTCCAGAAAAAGCGTGCCGCCGTGGGCCTGGGTAATCAGCCCCGCCCTGGCTTCCTTGGCGTCCGTGAATGCCCCTTTGTGATGGCCGAAAAGTTCGCTTTCGACAAGGGTGTCCGGAATGGCGCCGCAGTTGACGGCGATAAACGGTAGATCCCGGCGCGACCCGAGATAGTGGATGGCTCGTGCCGCCAGCTCCTTGCCGGTGCCTGTCTCGCCTTCTATCAGGACCGGTGCATCGCACTCGCCGATTTTCAGGATCAGGCGTGCCATTTCCAGGAAGGCCGGCGAACGTCCGATGATGTTTTGAAGAGGGGCGGGTGCATCAACTGCGGTTAATTCTGCAAGCGTCACGTCAGCATTTCCATTCTGTATTTTCTGCCTCGAGAAACGTTCTTAAAAAAATTAACTTTTTTATTATGAATAATTTTCGCCGTGGCAATGGCAAACCTTTCGACCATGCTCAGGAACGACATCCAGCGGCGGCAGGACGAACTTTGTGCTGGAGCCAATCACGGGCCGAATCATGCATGAGATGGGCGAAAACGGGAATAAGCGATTTGCTTAAACTGACGTGGCCGTGAGCTGGTACCTCAGTCTGCGCCGGCGTGTCGAAATAGCGAATGGCCTCCTGTTCCATGCGGGTGCGCGTTCCATTGTCAATAATATTTATATTTCCAAAGGAACGCGTTGAAGCAAGTTGAGCAAGCATCCTGTGGGATAATTACATAATGAATTCTCCCCTCCTTTCCGGACTCAATCCAGAACAACGCGCCGCCGTCGAATTGCCGCCACAATCCGCGCTGATCCTGGCCGGGGCAGGCAGCGGCAAGACGCGCGTGCTGACCACGCGCATCGCCTGGCTCATCAGCACCGGTCAGGCCAGCCCGCACGGCATCCTCGCAGTGACGTTCACCAACAAGGCGGCGAAGGAGATGGTCACCCGGCTGGGTGCGATGCTGCCGATCAATACGCGCGGCATGTGGATCGGCACGTTCCATGGCCTGTGCAACCGCATGCTGCGCGCACACCACCGCGAGGCAAATCTGCCGCAGACTTTCCAGATTCTGGATAGCGCCGATCAGCTCGCCATGATCAAGCGCCTGATGAAGGCGATGAATGTCGATGACGAAAAGTACCCTCCGCGTGAGGTGCAGAATTTCATCAGCAGCAACAAGGAGCAGGGCCTGCGTGCGCACGAGGCGGAGGCGTTCGATCCGTACACGCGGCGCAAGGTGGAAATTTTTGCCGAGTATGACGCGCAGTGCCAGCGCGAAGGGGTGGTGGATTTCTCGGAGCTGTTGCTGCGCTGTTATGAATTGCTTTCGCGCAACCAGCAGTTGCGCGAGCATTACCAGGCGCGCTTCCGCCATATTCTGGTGGACGAGTTTCAGGACACCAATCCCTTGCAGTACCGTTGGCTGAAGCTGCTGGCAGGTGCGGGTGAGAAACGTAAACCCTCCCCTCTCCCCAACCCTCTCCCGCAAGCGGGCGAGGGGGCGAACGCCGCGCCTGCGGCGCTTTTCGCTGTAGGGGACGACGACCAGTCGATCTATGCGTTCCGCGGCGCGAATGTCGGCAACATGCAGGAGTTGCTGCGCGATTTTCACGTCGAAAGCGTGATCAAGCTGGAGCAGAATTACCGTTCGCATGGGAACATTCTCGATGCCGCCAACGCACTGATCAGCCGCAACGTAAACCGTCTCGGCAAAAACCTGTGGACCTCGGCGGACAAGGGCGAGCCGCTGCGCGTATACGAGGCGCCGACGGATGCGGACGAGGCGCGGTTCATCGTTGACGAAGCGCGCCAGCTTAACCGCGAGGGCGTAAAGCTTTCCGAGATGGCGGTGCTGTATCGCTCCAACGCGCAATCACGGGTGCTGGAGCATGCGCTGGTGTCGGCGGGAGTGGCTTATCGTGTCTATGGCGGCTTGCGCTTTTTCGAGCGCCAGGAAATCAAGCATGCGCTGGCCTA
>CAJPFL010000219.1 GCA_905339315.1 Rhodocyclaceae bacterium | reverse complement strand
GCCAGCATCACCGCCGGCATCCGCAACCTGGTCGCCGACCTCGGCAAGGGCCGCATCTCGATGACCGACGATGACGCCTTCGAGGTCGGCCGCAACCTGGCGGTGACGCCCGGCCAGGTGATCTTCGAGAACGAGCTGATCCAGCTCATCCAGTACGCGCCGGCGACGCCGCAGGTGCATGCGCGGCCCCTGCTGATCGTGCCGCCCTGCATCAACAAGTTCTACATCCTCGACCTGCAGCCGGAGAATTCCTTCGTGCGCCATGCCGTGGCGCAGGGGATGACGGTGTTCCTCGTCTCCTGGCGCAACCCGCAGGCCGACCTCGGCCATCTCGGCTGGGACGACTACCTCGAGATGGGTGCGCTCAAGGCACTCGAAGTCGCGCAGGAGGTGAGCGGCGCCGACAAGGTCAACGCCCTGGGCTTCTGCGTCGGCGGCACCATCCTCTCCGCCGCCCTGTCGGTGGCGAAGGCGCGCGGCGAGGAGCGGGTGGCCAGCCTGACGCTGCTCACCGCATTGCTCGATTTCTCCGATGGCGGCGAGGTCACCCACTACGTCGATGCCGCATCCGTTGCGGCGCGCGAGGCGGCGATCGGCCGCGGCGGGCTGTTGCGCGGCGCCGAACTGGCCTCGGCCTTCTCCAGCCTGCGCGCCAATGACCTGATCTGGCAGTACGTCGTCGGCAACTATCTGAAGGGCGGCAAGCCGCGGGCCTTCGACCTGCTCTACTGGAATGCCGACAGCACCAACCTGCCCGGCCCGTTTGCCGTCTGGTACCTGCGCCACCTCTACCTGGAAAATGCCCTGCGCGAACCGGGCCGGCTGGCGATGTGCGGCACCACCGCCGACCTCGGCCGGCTCGACATGCCGGCCTACCTCTATTCCAGCCGCGAAGACCACATCGTGCCCTGGAAGAGCGCCTACCACTCCCGCGGCATCCTCGGCGGCGAGACGACCTTCGTGATGGGCGCTTCCGGCCACATCGCCGGGGTGGTGAACCCGCCGGCAGCGGCAAAGCGCAGCCACTGGCGCAACGAAAGCCCGGCCGCCACGGCTGAGGCGTGGCTGGCCGGTGCGACCGAACACAGGGGCAGCTGGTGGCCCCACTGGGTGGAGTGGCTCAGGCGCCATGCGGGCGAACTGCGCAAGGCGCCGAAGCAGCCCGGCAGCCGGCGCCACAAGCCGATCGAGGCGGCGCCCGGACGTTACGTCAAGGAAAAGGCATGAAAACAACCGGCCGTGCAACAGGGGAAACGCGGCCGGCTTGAACAAGCAATTCCCCGCCAAGAAAAGGAGAGAGAATCATGTCGAGAGTGGCACTGGTAACGGGAGGCATGGGTGGATTGGGCGAGGCGGTCTGCATCAAGATGGCCGCGTTGGGCTACAGGGTGGTGACGACCTACAGTCCGAGCAACACCAAGGCCGGAGACTGGCTGAAGCAGATGAAATCGCAGGGCTTTGAATTCCACGCCTATCCCTGCGACGTCGCCGATTACGATTCCTGCAAGGCCTGCGTGGAGACGGTGGCGAAGGAACTCGGGCCGGTCGACGTGCTGGTGAACAACGCCGGCATCACGCGCGACATGACCTTCAAGAAGATGACCAAGGGCGACTGGGACGTGGTCATGAAGACCAACCTCGACAGCGTCTTCAACATGACCAAGCAGGTGATGGACGGCATGATGGAGCGCGGCTGGGGCCGCGTCATCAACGTCTCCTCGGTGAACGGCCAGAAGGGCGCCTTCGGCCAGACCAACTATTCCGCCGCCAAGGCCGGCATGCACGGCTTCACCAAGGCACTGGCGCTGGAGGTGGCGAAGAAGGGCGTGACCGTGAACACCATCAGCCCCGGCTACATCGGCACCAAGATGGTGATGGCGATCCCCCAGGAAGTGCTGGACTCGAAGATCCTCCCGCAGATTCCCCAGGGGCGGCTCGGCAAGCCGGAGGAAGTGGCAGGCCTGGTGGCCTACCTGGCCTCGGAGGAAGCGGCCTTCGTCACCGGCGCCAACATCTCCATCAACGGCGGCCAGCACATGTTCTGATATTCCGGGCCGCCGCCCGGCTCGG
>CAJPFL010000218.1 GCA_905339315.1 Rhodocyclaceae bacterium | reverse complement strand
CGGCACCGTCTCCGGCGCGCCCAAGGTGCGGGCGATGGAGATCATCGACGAGCTGGAGCCGGTCAAGCGCGGCATCTACGCCGGCGCCGTCGGCTACCTCGGCTTCCACGGCGACATGGACCTCGCCATCGCCATCCGCACTGCCGTCATCAAGGACGGCCGCATCCACGTCCAGGCCGGCGCCGGCATCGTCGCCGATTCCGACCCGGCCGCCGAGTGGCAGGAGACGCAGAACAAGGCGCTCGCCCAGCTGCGCGCCGCCGAGATGGCCGAGTCGGGCCTCGATACGCGGCTGGAATGAGTCGGTAGAAGCTGGAATTGTTCTAATGCGATAATGGGCAGCATTCAAACCACGCCAGACTTGAGGAGCCATGATTACCGACCGCATTGATGCCATCACGAAGATTCCGCCGGCCTATCAGAAGGCGGTTCTGCCGGCGCCGAAGAGCGTCAAGATCGAGATTTCCCCGCGTTGCAACTACCGCTGCGGCTTCTGCGCCTTGCGCAATCGCGAGGTACAGCCGAAATGGGACATGGACTTGGGGCTGTTCAAGCGCGTTACCCGCGAGATGCGTGAGGCCGGCGTCGAGGAGATCGGCGTGTTCTACCTGGGCGAGTCGTTCATGGCGCCGAACCTGCTGGTCGATTGTGTCCGCTATCTCAAGGGTGAACTCGGCATGCCCTATGTTTTCCTCACCTCGAATGCCTCGATGGCCTTTCCCGAGGCGGTCGAGGAATGCATGAAGGCCGGCCTGGACTCCCTCAAGTGGTCCTGCAACGCCGCCGACGAGGAGCAGTTCGAGAAGATCATGGGCGTTTCAAAGAAGCTGTTTCACACCGCCTACGAGAACATCAAGTCGGCCTGGGAGATACGGTCCAAGGGCGGCTACAAGACCGGCCTCTATGCCTCATCGATTCATTACGACGGGGAACAATTGAAAAAGATGGAGCAATTGATCGCCGAGAAGGTTACCCCGTACGTCGATCAGCATTACTGGCTGCCCCTGTATTCCATGGGGGCGTTTGCCACCCTCAGGGAGGAAGAGCTCGGCTATCGGCCGACCGCGGGCAATCAGGGGCGGCTGGGCCAGTTGCGCGAGCCGTTGCCGTGCTGGTCGGCTTTTACGGAGGGTCATGTCACGGCCGAGGGCAAATTGTCGGCCTGTTGCTTTGATGCCACTGCCAACTGGACAATGGGCGATCTGACCAAGCAGTCCTTCATGGAAGCGTGGAACTCTCCGGGATTCGTCAAGTTGCGCGAGGCGCATTTGCGCAGGGATGTTTCCGGAACGGTTTGCGAGAAGTGCATTGCGTACTGAGCATTTGATCGGTTGACTGCTTTCTATGAATAGCAAGCGGCATGACAGTACGGCACGGGATGTGCTTGAAATCGAGGCGAAGGCCCTGTTGGCCGCTCGCGCCCGGATCGACGGTGCGTTCCATGCGGCCGTCGACCTGATCCTCGACAAGTGCCCCCCCGGCAAGGTTGTGGTGATGGGCGTCGGCAAGTCGGGCCATGTCGGCCACAAGATCGCGGCAACCCTGGCCAGTACCGGCACGCCGTCCTTCTTCGTGCATCCGACGGAAGCCGGCCATGGCGACCTCGGCATGCTGACCTCGAATGACGTCGTGCTCGCCATTTCCTATTCCGGCAAGAGCGACGAGCTGTTGCGGGTCCTGCCCTACCTCAAGCGCAATGCCATCGCTTCGATCGCGCTCACCGGGGACGCGCATTCGCCCCTCGCCGAGCATGCCGACGTCTGGATCGATGCCAGCGTGTCCCAGGAAGCTTGCCCCCTCGGGCTGGCGCCGACTGCGAGCACGACCCTGGCATTGGCGCTCGGCGATGCCCTTGCCGTCTGCCTGTTGCACGAGCGCGGCTTCACCCCGGAGGATTTCGCCGCCACGCACCCGCACGGCACCCTGGGGCGCCGCCTGCTGGTGTCGGTCAACGACATCATGCTGAAGGGCAGCGACCTGCCAAAAGTCAGCCCGCGGACCACGGTGCGCGCTTGCCTGACCGAGATGTCTCGCGGCGCCATCGGCGTGATCGGCATCGTCGATGATGCCGACAAGCTCATCGGCGTATTCACCGATGGCGATTTGCGCAGGGTGCTCGACCGCAATATCGACATCCACACGACGCGGATCGAGGAAGTGATGACCCATTCGCCCATGGCCATGCGGCCGGAACAGCTGGCGGCCGAGGCCGCCGACCTGATGGAGAAGCGCAAGGTGAACGCCATCCTTGTCGTCGATCAGGCCGGTCGGCTGGTGGGTGCCTTCAACATGCGAATTCTCTTGCGTGCAGGAGTGGTGTGATGATCCGGATTTTCATAGGCTACGATCCGCGGGAGGCGGTGGCCTACCATGTCTGCGTGAACAGCCTGATCCGCCAATCGAGCGTCCCTTTCTCGGTAACGCCGTTGGCCCTGCGCAATCTTTCCGGCTACACCGAACGGCATGTGGACGGCAGCAACCAGTTCATCTACAGCCGGTTCCTGGTGCCGCATCTGGGCGATTTCAACGGCTGGGCAATTTTCATGGACGGCGACATGCTTGTGCGCGAAGACATCCAGCGGCTGTGGGCGCTGCGCGATGAATCCAAGGCGGTGCTGGTGGTGAAACACGATTACCGCACGAAGCTGAAGGAAAAATATCTCGGCGCAAAGAACGAGGACTATCCACGCAAGAATTGGTCGAGCGTCATACTGTGGAACTGTGCCCATCCGGCCAACCGTGCCCTCACCCCGCAGTTCATCGAGAACGCCACCGGCGCGCAGCTGCACCGCTTCACCTGGCTCGAGGACACGCTCATCGGCGAACTGCCCATCGAATGGAACTGGCTGCCCGACGAGTTCGGCGCCAATCCCGAGGCGAAACTCCTGCACTGGACCCTGGGCACGCCCTGCTTCCACGAGTTCGCCGGCGCGCCCATGGCGGAGGAGTGGCATCGCGAGCGCATCCTCGCGGAGCACAGTGCCCAGCGTGACTTGGGTTGAAGCTCAACCTTGTCCGGCAAGGCCCTTCAGGCGATCGTGGTATAGGGTTGCGAAATAATCCACGTTGCCATGGGTGTCGTCGGTGTAGGCATCCCAGAACGCATTCTTGAAAAATACTTCGCGCGAGGCATCGTCTGCCAGAACGTGGTCGATATCGGCGTAGACCAGCCCCAGCCTTTCCGACACGGCCTTGACGCCCGCGTTGAAGCGCAGCGTGATGCGCTCGCGCTCCTGCAGCGGCTTGAAAACGATGCGCTCATCCTCAAGCGAGCCGCGGTAGAAGTCATCATCCTGGATGATCTGCGGCTTGGCGCCAAGGAGCACGACCTTGCGGGTGTGCGGCAGGATCTCACGGCTGACATAGGCTTCAAGGTGTTGCACCGACTCGTCGATGGTCTCTTCAATTGTACGGCCCGAGATGGCCGCCGCTTTCCAGGCCGCGCGCCGGCAGTCGATTTCCCCGAAATAGACAAGAACCTTATCTGCATTGGCTAGACGCTGGCGGATCTGCTGGGTGCCCTTGAGCGCGCCGGACTGCGAGGTTGTATTGCCCAGCCCAAAAGCCGTTGCTCCACCGTATTCATGGCATTCGAGGTGCACGGCACCGTCGAAGAACTTTGCCTGGTTAACCTGCATATAGCGGAAATAGCGCACGTGTGAGCAGCCTATGACGATCCAGTGCTCGGGCACCTGTCTGCCTGCGGTCCTTGCCGTTTCTTTCAACAGATCGAAGTAATTGGGTGCGACAGGAACTTGCCGGTAGGCGATCGATGCGTAATCGTGAGCAAGCTCAGCCTGTCCTAGCCGTTGATGTATCGTTGCCAGCATGAACGCCACGTCGTTGCGGACATTGTCCGTCATCGAGGCGTTTTGGAAGTACTGCAGCGCAAGTGGGTAGCGCCCCAGCTCGAATAGCGAGATACCGACAAAGAAGCACAGGTCAGGGTGCCTGTGGGCATCGCCAAAGTTATCCCGGAAAAGATCGTAGACAGCCTGGAAGCGACCCGATCTGAATAGCGTTTCAAGGGCCGGCCGTAGCCGGTTGATGTCCATCTTCTGACTCGCTGCCTTGGTCGGTGACTTTGCGGCTGCTTTGGTGATGCAAAAAAGGCTTTCACCGATTTCCACGATGTTGAGATTACTGAGACTGGGATCGGCCTTGCCCAGGCGGTCAAACACGTTCTGACATTCCGCCACGGACATCGTGAATTTATCCTTGAGGACATCGCTTTTTCCGGGATACTCCAACGCGGGCAGCGCAACCGGTTTAGGAGGCGAAATCACGCTGGCCAATATTTCAGCGATACGCCTGTAGCCGGTTCTTTCACCTACGTTCCAGACGTATTTGTCGATTCCCTCGATGGACTGGAACGACCTGGGTTGTGGCCCTTCGTCGATTACAGCTTCGAGGGCCGACACCAGGTCGGACGGGTTGGCGAATACGGGATTGGTTTTGTTGCACAAAAGCGAGCGGCTGGTCCAGCCTTCGCCCGTTACGAGGCTGAAGGCCGGCTTCCTCGCGATATAGGCTTCGAACCCCGTGGTGCATGATGTGTGCATGAGGGCCTTGCAGGCGAGCGTCCACGGCACATGGGACCCTTCCCGAATGACGGACACGTTAGTCAGATCAGAGAGCGCGGTTACCCATGTGGCCGGATTTTCTCCCGGGTGGGGACGCACTACGATTCTTTGCCGGGGGCGTCTTTTAGACAGTTCGCGTATTGCCGCGGTGATCGCTTCGCGATTCGCCAGTTCCGTATCGATCAGGCCTTGCCAGGCGGATAGCCTTGAGGGGTTGGCAAGATCGAGCCATCCAGCCTTGACCTGGATTTCAGTGACCTGCTCAATGTCGCCCCAAATGCTGTTGGTGATCGCAAAGTTGGTGTTGGCCAGAACAAAGTCGCCATATTGTTGCTGCAGGGCGTGAATCTCGTCCTGAAAACAGCTGCGAAACGCAGGTTTCAGGAGATCGATGCGGCCGTTTCCCGTGATTTCGATCCGGTTTTTGCCTCGGCTTAATTGCTGGAGGATGTCACGCTCAAACTCACCATCGGTCAGTATCAGGTCGGTCAATGCGAAAATTTCATCCGAGCAGTAGCTCTCGATGAGCTCCCGGTCGGTGTGCGCAAGCATTTCCTCTTCCTGTATTGCGACATGGTGACCCACTTCCCGTGCGTCGCGGATTTGGGGATGATGAATCCTGTTGAATCCCTTGAACAGCACCAGCCCGCGCGGAAGCTGGCGAATGTTGTAGTCGATCATCCATTTCTGGCCGATCACAACCGTGTAGCCCTTGCTGGCCAGCGCTGCCGCGAGAAGCGCCTTGCTGTCGAATTCGCGCGACCTGAATTCGACGGGCAGATAGACGATGGAGGAGGGACGGGGTGTTGTCCTGTTCATTGCAGGGTTAAGTGCTATTGCCATTTCATCTACCAGACGCTCAATCCACCGTCGACCATTATGTTTTGCCCGGTAACGTAGGACGAAGCATCGGAAGCCAGCCAAATGAGCGTGTTGACCATCTCTTCCCGTTGCGCCATGCGCCCGAGGGGGATGCGGGTGCTGTAGTGTTGCTTGAACGTTTCGTTCTGTCCGCTTTCAGCCCCGCCGGGTGAGATGCAATTGACCCGGATGCCCTTGTCGGCCCAGTAGGTGGCGAGGAAGCGCGTCAGGCCAATCACTGCCGCCTTCGAGGCGGAGTAGACCGCCGGGCTGTTGATGGACCGGCCCAGATACTCCGACCCTTCGTAGATGCGCTGGTCGGGCGCCATGGCTCCGTAAATCGAGGCAATGTGGATGATGCTTCCTCCCTTTCCTTGGGCCACCATTTGCCTGCCGACAGCCTGATCCACCAGGAACACCCCGTCGATATTGACTGCCATCACTCGTCGCCACTCTGCCAGGCTGTAATTCTCGAAGGAGTTGAAGTATGCAGCCAGATCCGGCGTCTTGCCGCCGACGTTGTTGTGCAGAATTTGGATGTCGCCGAGCGCCGAGGCGGCCTCGGTCACCATGCCTGACACTGCAGCGGCGTCGGTGATGTCGCATCCTATGCCGACTGCGCGTATGCCGTGGCGGGCAGAGAGCTCGGCAGCAAAGTCCCTGCAAACTTGCGTATCCAGGTCGACGACGGCGACATCGGCGCCGAATTCGGCGAGGCCCTCGCAAAAAGGACGGCCAAGGATCCCTGCCGCGCCGGTGACGATAGCTCCGCGGCCCTTGAGATTGAATCGTTCCATGTAACTCATCGCGTCCTCTCCAACAACAGCATTTCCACAAATCTAAAATCCAGCTCTGAATCGATATCGATGGAGCGTTCTTCCGGCATGACGAACAAGGCGGTGTCCGGCCGGAAAATCGCCGGGTCCTCGAACAGGGCGTCGTGCCGCCAGACGTAAATCGAGGCGTTCATGTCGTAGGTGGGCGGCGCATCCTGTCGGCGTACGATCGCCGATGGCAGCGGTTTGGACAGACGGACGACGCCGTCGCTGCCCACCTCCACTAGATTGAAGTAGGGAGACCGGCGTGCCGGCGCGGCGGTGATTACGTTCGAGACCCCCCTGGTTTCCAGCAGCCTGACCGCACCGACGATATCCTCCGCCAGCCGCAGCGGCGATGTGGCGTCGAGATCGGCCAGGATGTCGAATCGCCTTGCGGCATGGCGCTCGGCTGACTCGACGCAGTGTCGGATGGCGGGGATTTTGGCTGCAGAATCGGTCGCCATTTCGGCCGGCCGCTCGACAAGGAGGTCTGCGCCGAACCGTCTTGCGGCATCCAGTATTTCGGGCGAGTCGCTGCTGACGGCGATCAGGTCGAACAGGCCGCTGCTGCGGGCCTGCTCCAGCGTGTGTCCGATGAGGGGTTTGCCGCCGATTTCACGGATGTTCTTGTTCTTGACTCCCTTGGAGCCGCCGCGTGCGCAAACGGTGCAAAGACGGGTCATCGGCTTACCCATGTTCTTTCCCGCGCCGCCCCCTCCGCAGCGGCTATGGTAGCCATGACCTCCATGCCTTCCTCAGGTGAGCAAAGAATCGAGAGGTCGCCGGCGATCATTGCGTTATGCTCGGCCTGATAGGCTTGGTCGCGTTCAAGCAGAAAACTCTCCTGCTTTCCGTCAATTTCGAAGTGGCCCTTGATCAGATCGACACGGACGGAATGACCGTCGGTGATGACAAGAATCTCGCGCCGCACGCTGCGGTCGAGATAGTTCAGGTTGACTGTTACGGCCGGGCACTGCGCAGTGCTCCAGAGCAGGGAATAAACATCGTCACTGTCGATTTCCAGCGCGCTGAAGTGGCCGCCGAGGGCTGTGATCTGTTGCCATCCGCCGAATAGCCAGAGGGCATAGTCGATCTCGTGGGAGAGATCGCGCAATACCCCGCCGCCCTGGTTCCGCGATGCCGAATAGCTCGACCTGTAATCCGACGACGGGCGCCACTCCGGCAGATATTGGCCGACGTAGATATGGGCGGCGATCAGGTGTTCCTGTCGTCCCAGGAAATCGCGCAATTTCAATATAAGAGGATGGAAGCGCATGTTGTATGCGACCGCCAGATGCGAAAACCGGTGCGACGGCAGTTGCCTGACGACGTCGAACAACGGTTTTTCGACAAGGACTCGCCCGGCGAAACCCGCCGCGACCAAAGCGCCGAGATCCTCGAAGTGCTCGCTGGTGCGGCTGGCGATGACCACATACTCCGGCCGCCACCCGCTCAGCGCCGTGTCGAGGCAGTCGTAGCGCCGCGGATGCTCAACCGGGCGGCGGCTCACGACGGCCACTTCGAATCCGAGTTCCTCCAGCACCCGCGCATGGCGCTGGCCGATGGAGCCGTAGCCGACAACGAGAGCCTTCATGTGGTTGGACCTGCTCCTGCGGGCTTTTCGCCCAAGATGACCCATTCGCGTATTTCATGGCGGCGGTCTTCCAGCGTCCAGGTCAGCAACTCGACGCTGCGCACATCGAAGCCGGCGATCAGGACGGGGATTTCGTCGAGGGTGGTAAACCGCGTAAATCCCTTGCCGGCCATGGGCCCGTCTTCGCAGAACCAGGCGTGGTGTCCTGCGGACTTGCCCGTTCCCTCGCCCCAGGTACCATCGGCGAAGGTTCGCGAGAAAATCCGGCCTGCCGGCTTGGTGACACGGGCCATCTCGGCGTAGATTGCCTTAGAGGCATCCCATGGATTGCAGCAGACGGCCTCATTGTCGATGACGGCATCGAATTCGGCATCGCCGAACGGCAGGTTCCCCATGTCGCCGACCCTCAACTCGCCGAAGGATCGCCAGCCCGGACATTCATCGTCAAGGCGCTTCTCTGCCTTGGCTATTGCGGTTGATGAACCGTCGATTCCTGCAAAGGCGAAGCCTTCCCGCGCCAGAAACCACAGGTTGGCACCCGGACCGCAGCCGACCTCGAGGATTCGCACTGCGCTGCGATCGGGCGCCGCGTAAAAGTTGCGGGCAACGAACCGAATAAGCTCTTCGCCCGGATACTTGCCCCAGGCCTGCTCGCGGAAAATCTTCTCCCAGACCGGATCCCAACTCATGACTTGCTCGCGAATATATTCAACTGCCGGACCTCATGGTTTCGATCCCCTTCTGTCCATATCGATCTCTCGATCGCCATGCGCTTCCAGCCGCCAAGCAAGTCATCCACGTCGCGTTCGTCGGTGAAGCGGATCAAACCCATGCCGGCGACCGTGCCTTCGGTACAGTTGACGAATGCCCGGCGACCGGCCGGAACCCCCGTGCCATCCCCCCAGCTTCCCCCGGCGACCACGCGGCTGAACAGCATGCCCCCCGGCTTCGCAACACGGAGCAATTCGGCGTAGATCCTTTGTGAATCCTCGAATGAGTTGCAGCTGATTGCGCCAATGTCCAGGACCGCATCGAAACTGTCGTTGGCGTAGGGCAGGCTGAGGCAGTCCCCGACCCGCACTTCGCTGCCATTGCCCTTCCATCCGGGCACTTCCCTGTCCAGACGGGCGACTGTTCGGGCGACCGCGGTGGGCGAGCCCTCTATCCCGCTGAACGAAAACCCCTCCCTGGCGAGGAACCAGAGGTTCGCTCCGACGCCCGAACCCACCTCAAGCACCTTGACCGCGGCACGGTTCGGCACCCCATAGTAATTACGCGCAATGAATCGAACGACATCCTCGCCCGGGTATTGCCCCCATTCTCTTGCCTGAAAGATCGATTCCCACGTGGCATCCCACATAAGGCACCTTAGCTGTAAAAGAGGATGCGTTTCAAATTAGCCCGGCCGGACGCCATGAGGGATTTCCGGAGATTGTCATAAGCCACTGGGTCGATGATCTGGTATCCGATGCGAAAGGGGAAACGGCTGTCCGAGAACCCAGCCTTGAAATAGAGCAGCGAGTTATCGGCATCGCCATTGGTGCCACCGCCCATGTAGAGCCATCTCATGCCATCCAGCCGGCCCTTGTCCGCCGCGGCTTTGAACATCAGATGGGATGAATACGATTCCTTGCCGCGAGTGGACGTTGCACCCAGATGGTACTCGATGATCTCGGCACCCCAGAAAAAAATCCCCATCGACAGAATTTCCCCGCCCTTACGGCAAACCATCAAGCGGACTGCCGGCAGTTTCGACAAGGCTTCGAAGTAGGCGGCCGGAAACAAGAAGAATGGGTCGGCGGAGAGGGCCTCCATGGCCCTGAGGTAGAAGTCGGGGAAGAGGTTTCTTATTTCTTCGGCTGCGTGCCATTCGGCCACGACGCCGGCTCTTGCGGCCTTGCCGATGCCCCTGCGGGTGCGCGTGGAAAACGCCGCTTCCGGATCAGTGCCAAGTAGGGGGATGGCGACGGTCATTCGATCGTCCAGGATTGTGCCGCAATAAAACCGCTCATTGCCGGCCATGGGATGCAGCCGAACGAATTCGGCCAGAATGCCGCTCGAGCGGCACCATTCCCGATACTGCGACCAGGCTCGCGCCGTAAATGCCGGGTCATCGGAGCTGGCTACGGGCCCGCCGTAGCCATAGGCCGATTGCAGGTCATGCCATGAGGTATCGAGAACGCGTCCGCGATGCGTGCTATGCAGCCAGAAGAAGTTTTCCTCCCGATAGCAAAGGAAGACGGGCTCCAGTGCGGAATCCCTGGTTGCATCCGCGGCGACGTAGACGGGCGAGAGCGTGGCCAAGCGAAGGGCGGGGGGCAGCTGCTGAAACAGGGACTGGGCTTCCTCCAGCCCGAGGGCGCTGATCATTGGGGGCGATGCGTTCATTCCATCGGGACGTTTCGATCGTCGCTGAAGTCGATGAAGTAACGCGTCATGAGCCTACCCACAGAAGCAGCACCCTCATGCACCTTATCCCCCGTGACCAGCGAGCCGGCAGGCGCCGAAGCATTGACAAGCATCGAACCGGCCCCCATGACTACCCGGTCACCAAGATCGCAGCGTCCGATCAGGGTGCTTTTCGCAAACAGTATCGTGCCCGCCCCGAGACGCGGGTATTCCAACGTTCCGTTCAGCGGGGTACCCCCGATGGTGCAATTCTGGTAGACGCAAAGGAAGTTGCCGAGCTTGGCCCGACCGATGACCGTGCCGACTGGATGCACGAGCAGAAACACCTCGGGGAGTTCGACTTCATAAAAAAGATCCAGGCCGTGCAGGGCCTTGTTCAACAGATAGGTGCGACTGGCCAGCCCGGTGTCGCCTTCACGATGGAACTCGCGGGCCAGCAGGGCCAGGAACACAGCATAGCGATCGCCATGCAGATGCGACAGCGCGGCCTCGCCCTCCCTTGTATAGCCTGCAATGGCGATCCGGCTGAAACAGCGCGACAGCGCCGCCAGTGCGCGTGAAACCGCAGCGGACCATGCACCTGCCGGGGCTTTAAATCCGTCCGGGAATAAGTGCGCGACCTGGTGTTCCACGTAGGCAGCCAGGGCGGCTACCGGCAGCGTCGACCAGACGCGCCCGTCTTCTGTCTCCAAAGGGCGGTAATCCTGACTCATCGGATCCGCCTAGCTATGTTCATTTCCCGGCATGTCATGCTCAGGCGCCCGTGCTGCCCTGCGCCCGCTCGAAATCCTCCATCCGTCCGACGTCCAGCCAGTATTCGTGGATCGGGAACATGGAAACGCGGTAGCCGTCGTCGATCAGCGTTTGCACGAGGTCCGGCATATCCAGCCGGCGGGGAGGATGTACGAGTGCGATCACCTTTGGGCTGACCACATACACTCCCGCATTGACGAAGAAGCGGTGCACCGGCTTTTCCGTGATGCCGGTAACGCTGCTACCCTCTCCCTCGACCACACCGAAGGGCACCTGCATGTCGTATTCACGCACGCTGAGGGTTAGTTCACTGTCTTGGACGCGGTGAAAATCCAGCAGTGCGCCGAAGTCCAGGCGCGTCAGCACATCTCCGTTCATCATCAGCACCGGCAGGTCGCCAGGTTCCTTCAACAACCCGAGTGCGCCGCCAGTGCCAAGAGGGGTTTCCTCCTCAACATAGTTGATCGTAACTCCCCAGCGGCTGCCATCGCCGAAGTGCTTTCTGATGCGTTCCGGCTTGTAATGTACGGAAAAGCAGAAACGGTTGAAACCTGCCTCCACGAAACTGTCCAGGATGCTTTCCAGGATCGGCTTGCCGCCGACAGGCAGCATGGGTTTGGGACAGTCGTCGGTGAGCGGCCTGAGGCGCGTGCCCAGGCCGCCCGCCATGATGAACACCAGGTTGTCCCGGCGCTCGCCTTGCAGCAGTTCGCGCAAGGTTTCCAGCCCGGCCAGTCGCCCATGTTCATCCACCAGCGGAACATGCAGGAGCGAATGCTGCTCCATCAGGCTGCGCAGGGAGTCTCTGTTGGCACCCACCCGCGCCACGATCGGCCGCGGGTTCATGACCTCGGAGACCGGTGTCGAAAAGTCTATCCGCCGCAACAGCGCACGCCGGATGTCGCCATCCGTGACCAGGCCGGCCAGGCAGCCATTGCCGTCGATCACCATGGCGATGCGCAGTCCGCCGGCGTCGAGCACGCGCAGGGCCGTCTCGACGGAATCGTGCGGGGCGATGACGGTAGATTTCCAGGCAAGGTCCATCCGGCTACTCCGGTAATACGGGTTCGTCGGTCAGGTAATCGCGCTCGGCGGGCTTCCCGAGCAGCTCCCAGTACCGCATGGGGGACAGGCCGCTGCCCGGCCGCTTGCAGGCCAGGCTGGCCTCTGTCCAAGCGTCGCCCATCCTGACCGGCACAGCCGCGACCAGGCTGCGGCGCGCGATGATGCGGTTCGCCAGTTCTGCTTGGACGGGCTGCTTCAGGGGCGAACCGAGGGCTTGTTCCACTTGGCGAATGGCGGCCACCATGGCCGCCAGTTCATCCGGTTCGATCGATGCCAGGTGATCCGGTCCGGGCAGGCTGCGGTCGAGCGTCACGTGCTTCTCGATCGCGACCGCCCCACGGGCCGCCGCGGCGATGGCGATGGCAGTTCCCACCGTGTGGTCGGACAAGCCCACAGGCAGCCCGAAAGCGGCGGCGATCGTATCCATCGCCCTCAGGTTCACCTGGTCGTAGGGTGCCGGGTATTCCGTCGTGCAATGGAGCAGGGTGACCTTGTCAGCGAGTATTGCCCGCCCGCGCTCGCTCGTCAGGGCATTGTGGAAAGCGGCCTCTCCGGGTGGCGCGCTCTCGCCGAGATAGCCATAGGCCAGTACGCCCAGGGCCAGCGCCACTTCCTCAAGCGTGCTCATGCCTGTCGACAGGATGGACGGCTTGCCCAGCCGGGCGATGCCGAGGAGAAGCGGACCATTCGTGACCTCCCCAGAGGGTATCTTCAGGATCCGTACTCCAAGGTCGTCGGCGAGGAAGCGTGCGCTGTCCATGTCGAAGGGAGTGGACATGAATTCGATGCCCAGCGTCTTGCAACGATCGGCAAGCATGCGGTGCGCATCACGGGAGAGTTCCAGCTTGCGCACCATCTCCAGCTGGCTTTCCGTTGCGCCCGTCGTGCGCATCTGGTACTGGGCCTTGGGCGCGCTGCGGGAAATCACGGCTTCAGCGCGGAAGGTCTGGAACTTGACGGCGTCCGCCCCGGCGCGGGCAGCGGCCTCGACCAGCGCCAGCGCCAGATCGGGCGAGCCGTTGTGATTGACGCCGGCCTCGGCGATGACGAAGACGCGGCTCATGACAGGTCGTGGAAGCGCTTGATGGTCAGCCCCTCCAGCGGATGGGACTTGAGGGTTTCCTTGATGCGCGCCGAGCTGTTGCCATGCCCATAGGCGCAGATGCGCTGCGCGGCGATTTCCTTGTGGGCCGGGGAGAGCGCCTTTTCGATCGCCCGACGGATGGACTTCGCATCCTCGGCGCAGTCGATAACGGAGGGGGAGCGCAGCCGGCCGTCCTGCCGCGGCCCGATATTCACTGTCGGGACGCCCAGCAGCGGCGCTTCGGTCAGGCCGCTTGAGGAGTTGCCGATGACGGCGTCGACGCAGGCCAGCAGACTCAGGTAGCGCGGGCCGAGCGAGGCGAACACAGAGGCGCCTGTGCCCCGCGATCTCGCGTAGGTGGCGATGCGCGCATTGATTGCGCGGCCCTTGCGGTCGGCGTTGGCATGGGTGAAAACGACATGCGCTTCCGGGAAATGAGCGAGGGCGTCCAGCAGGGCCTCAAGCACCGCTTCATCATCGGTCTGTCCCAGCGTGGCTGGATGCAAAGTGACCAGGAAAGTGGCCGCGGCAAGAGGAATGCCGAGCTCCCGCGCCAACACCGGACGATCTATCCGGGGCGACTTGAGCACGGCATCGAGGCCGGGCGCACCGAAGCAGAGCACCTGCCCGGGCGCCTCCCCCATCTGCAGCACGCGGTGGCGGTAGGGCTCCGCCGCAACGAAGTGCAGGTGGCTCATCTTCGTGATGGCGTGGCGCATGGCATCGTCTACCGCCCCTTCGGTCAGTTCGCCGCCGTGGATGTGCGCAATCGGCAGCCGCGCCAGCATGGCCGCCTGTGCCGCCGCGAAGATCTCGAAGCGGTCGCCGAGTACGACGACGATGTCCGGCCGGAGCCGCGCGAAGGCATCGGCGAAGCCGGCGACGCCGAGGGCCACCGACTTGGCGATGCCCGTCGGCGTATCGCTCGACAGCAGCATCTCGACGCGGGCGGCAATGGGGAAGCCGTCGGCCTCGATCTCTCCGACGGTCATGCCGAATTCGGGGACGAGGTGCATGCCGGTGACGGCGAGCTGCAGCTCCAGCCCGGCGTCGCCGCGGATCTCCTCCAGCAGCCAGCGCAACAGGCCGTATTCGGCCCGGCTGCCGGTGACGACGCAGATTTTCCTCGGAGCGTTCATCCGCTGCGGTTTGGCCTAGATGTTGTAGAGGTTCGGCTTGTACAGCGCGAGGTTGCCCGGCTCGGCGAACCATTCCGCTGTTTCCGCCAGGCCGCGCTCGAAGCCCGCCAGGCCGCCGTAGGCCGGCTTCCAGCCCATGCGGGCCTCGGCCTGTCCGATGTCGGCGAAGAGTCGCTCGACCTCGCTCGCCTCGGGCCTCAGGCGCTGCGCGTCGCTGTCGATCTCGAAGTCGATGCCCATCGCCTTGCCGATCAGGCGGGCGGTTTCGCCGATGGAGATCTCGAAGCTGCTGCCGATGTTGGTCACCTGGCCGACCACCTTGTCGCTCGCCAGCGCGGCCATGAAGCCCCGCACCGTGTCGCCGACGAAGGAGAAGTCGCGCGTTGGCGCGACGGCACCGAGCTTGATGCGGCGCCGGCCGGCGAGCAGCTGGGTGATGATGGTTGGGATGACGGCGCGGGCCGACTGGCGCGGCCCGTAGGTATTGAAGGGGCGCAGCACCGCCACCGGCGTGCCGAAGGATTGGTGGAAGGACAGCGCGATCTGGTCGGCGCCGATCTTCGAGGCCGAGTAGGGTGACTGTCCCTGCAGCGGATGCTCCTCGGTGATCGGCACGAAGCGCGCCGTGCCGTAGACCTCGCTGGTCGAGGTATGCACGACCTTCGCCAACCCCAGTGCGCGCGCCGCGTTGACGACGTTCAGCGTGCCCTTGATGTTGGTGTCGACATAGGTGTCCGGCGAATGGTAGGAGTAGGGGATGGCGATCAGCGCCGCCAGGTGCAGCACCGACTCGCAGCCCTGCATGGCCGTGTGCACGCCGTGCGGATCGCGGATGTCGCCGGCGAAGACCTCGAACCGGCCGGCCACGTCGGGTGCGCAGCGGTCGAGCCAGCCCCAGGAGTTGAACGAGTTGTAGAAGACGAAGGCGCGCACCTCTTGCCCGGCGCGGACCAGGGCCTCGGTCAGGTGCGAGCCGATGAAGCCGTCGGCGCCGGTGACGAGGATGCGGCTCATGCGGCGATTTCGGCCGACAGGGCAGGGTAAAGGGACAGATCAGGCGCCATCATTCATAATGCGTGTTTTTTCAACCGCCTTCGGATTTCGGGATGCCCTCCAAGGGGCGAATTATGACAGATCAACCAGGCGCTTACGATATCGTCCCGCGCGTGCGAACCGTCTATCCGCGGGAGAACGGCGAATTCGCCGACCTGGACCGGCTGATAGATGAGTTCATTGTCGACAAGGCCGTGCCCCCCTTCTTCGGCAGGGGCACCCGCTTCTTCACCCAGGGCTCCTGCTTTGCCGAGAACCTGAATACCACCCTGCAATCCCTGGGCTACCGCTCCTACTACAACCAGATGATAGAGGCGCTGAACAGTCCTGTCGCCAACGCCATCTACCTGAGTGAGCTGGCCAGTACGCGGGATCACGCAGTGGCAGGCGAACTGCGGGCGGCGGAGGTCTTCATCCTGACCATCGGTGTGGCGCCCTGCTGGTTCCTCAAGGCGACGGGGCAATTCGTCTTCGAGCCCAATCTGCGGCGGATCGGCGACTACGTCCAGCGCACCCTACCCGTGGCCGAAGCACGGGATGCGCTGCTGCACACTTTCAAGATGGTGCGGCAAATCAATCCGGCAATGAAGATCGTCCTGACCCTGTCTCCGGTGCCGCTGGGCCGCACCTTCGAGTTCCATTCCGCCATCGTGGCGGACGCCCTCTCCAAGGCCTCGCTGCGCGCGGCAATCCACGAGGCGCTGCAGGCATATGAAGGCGACGACCCGCCATTTTACTTTCCCTCGTTCGAGATCGTCCGCTGGGTTGGCGCGCACAGAGGCGAGGCCTTCGGCGACGACGGCCTGCCGCGACATGTGTCCAAGCACTATGTCGAGGCCATCATCCGCGCCTTCATCCGCAATTACGGCATCGATGCGGCCGGCGCATCCGCCAAAATGGGGTAAGCGCACGCCATGCTGTTGATGATCGACAACTACGATTCCTTTACCTACAACCTCGTGCAGTACTTCGGCGAGCTGGGCGAGGAGGTGCGCGTCGTCCGCAACGACGAGATCACGGTTGAGGCCGCCGTCGCCCTGCAGCCCGACCGCGTCGTCATTTCCCCGGGCCCCTGCTCGCCTGCCGAGGCCGGCATCTCGGTGGCGGCGATCCGGGCCTTTGCCGGGAAGGTGCCCCTGCTCGGCGTCTGCCTCGGCCACCAGAGCATCGGCGCCGCCTTCGGCGGGAAGGTCGTGCACGCCCGCCAGCTCATGCACGGCAAGACCTCCACGGTGCACCACGCCGACACCGGCGTCTTCCGCGGCCTGCCCAATCCCTTCACCGCCACGCGCTACCACTCGCTCGCCATCGAACGTGACTCGCTGCCGGCCTGCCTCGAAATCACGGCGTGGACCGACGACGGCGAGATCATGGGTGTGCGACACCGCGAATACGCAGTGGAAGGCGTGCAGTTCCACCCCGAATCCATCCGCACCGAGCACGGCCACCGCCTGCTGAAGAATTTTCTGGAGCCATGACATGATCACCCCACAGGAAGCCCTGCAGCGCACCATCGAGCACCGCGAGATCTTCCATGACGAGATGCTGCACCTGATGCGGCAGATCATGGGCGGCGAGATCACGCCGCTGATGGTCGCCGCCATCCTCACCGGCCTGCGCGTCAAGAAGGAGACCATCGGCGAGATCTCCGCCGCGGCGAAGGTGATGCGC